>NZ_JAUQTZ010000014.1:0-64231 GCF_059803845.1 Rhizobium sp. UFLA01-1127
CCAGAGCAATTCCCGTGGCGTCGGCTGGGAATACGTCCATGTCTGCATCGACGATGCCTCCCGCATCGCCTTTACCCAGATCCTTCCCGACGAAAAGGCCGTCAGCGCCATTGCCTTCCTCACAGCGGCGATCGCCTATTACAAGGGCTTGGGCATCACCGTCACCCGGGTGATGACCGACAATGGCTCCTGCTACAAGGCCAAGGACTTCGCAAAAGCCTGCAAGGCGCTCAGCCTCAAGCACATCCGCACCAAGCCCTATACGCCGAAGACCAATGGCAAGGCCGAACGCTTCATCCAGACCGCCCTGCGCGAATGGGCTTATGCCCGCGCCTACCCCTCCTCAGAGCATCGAAAAGCGCACTTGCCCAACTGGACACATCTCTACAATTGGCATCGCCCGCATGGCAGCCTAAATTCAAAGACACCCATCAGTCGCCTCAATCTATCCAGCGACAACCTCTTGAGGCTCCACACCTAGAGCGTGATGCGGAAAAGTGTAGGCGGTTTTCGGTCCGAAATTACGCCTCCGGCTCAATCCTGCGATTTGACGCGGAAGAACTGCACATCCGATTCGCCCTGGGTCGCAATGGGTTCCAGATAAACGGGAACACGCCCAGCACTCAGATAGGCATAAAGTCCCTTGGGAGCCCGCTCGCTTAAGAGCAGCACCTGCGGATCCTCTTTGCAGAAGGCGACTAATGTCACCTTTGCCTCACGCAAGAGCGCCTCCGCCCTTTGCGGTTCCGCAAGGCCGATATGCAGTTCGGCCAGCATGCCGTCGGGATCTCGGTGATAAGGGCCGGATAAGGTGCGATGCGGCGTGAAGCGCAAAAGCGGCGCTCCCATGTTCGAGGCTGCCGCGACGACCCCTGGCTGAAGGCCCGCGATCGGCGCCAGCGCTGTCTTCGAGGCACAATCGGCGGTTTCCTCGGCCTTGGCGGGAGTCGCGATCGCAAAGCCGTTGCTGAAGCCCTTCGTGACAAGCAAGCCGCCGATCGCCCATACCGCGGGGGCGGAAACCAGCACCGTCACCGCATAGAGCAAGGCCGAGCGCATGTTACGGGTATCGGCCATGTAGCCGCGCCTGAGATCGGCGATCATCAGGGCCAGGGGCGGGATGGCAAGGAGGTTGGCAAATTCCGCGCCGCGCACCTGCACCAGCGTAATCACCCAGTTGATCGCAACCATGGCCGTGAGAATTGCAAACAGGCCGGCGCGATCACCGCGCAGAATGCGAATTGCGCAAAAGACCATGGCCAGAAGACCGGTCGCATAGAAGACGCCGAGCGTATCGGGCTGGGTCCGGGCGATCGAAAAGATCGACTGCGCCTCCGTTATCTGGTTCAGCCAGAGATCCACCAGCATCGGATCGAGATCGGCAAGCGGATTGTGCAGGCATTGCGGTGCAAGCGCGACGGTCGTCGCAAATACGAACGCGCCATCGGCCAGCAGAACCGCGATGCGCCACTGCCGGGACAGGCGGCTGGCAAAAAGCGCCGACAACAGAAGCCCGACGCAGCCGGCGCTGGTGATGCCGTAAAAGCCGAGCGAAAGATTGTCGCAGGTGACCATGGAATAAAAGCGCGGCGGAACCAGCGAAAAGAAGGCGGCGCTGACGGCGATGGTCAGTGTCAGCGCAAAGGCTTTCGCAGCCGGCGCGAAGGCTTCGCCTTTCCAGGCCCAAAGACAAGCAACCGACATGCAGGCGACGGCAACGAAGGGCGTCGTTTCCGCACCGATGCCGAGCTGGATGGCAAGAGCGACGGCGGCGACCGCGAAATTGCGCGGCCGATGGTTTTCATCGACCAGCATGGCAACGGTGAGGGCGACAAGGCCAAGCTGAACATTGTCATGATCGATGGACCCCGGCACGAAACGCGGCGAGAGCAATACGAACATCGCCGTCAAGATCAGCGAAAAATGCATACCTTCGACACCGGCGACGCGCCGGCCGGCAAGCCCCATAAAGACCATCAGCGGCAGAACGAGCATGAGCGGCCACACGGTCAGCGCCGCCGCCTCCGCCCCTTCGGGCGAAAAAAACATCCGGAAGAAGAGGATGAGGCTTGCGATCGGCAGGTCGATGAAGCGCGACCAATGCATCAGCGTCCCGCCGTCGAGGCCGAGACGGTATTGCATCATATCGAACCAGCCTTGGCCGGCGAGGAAATCCCGCACTTCGACAAGGCGCATGGCGTCGTCATTATCCGGACCGACATAGTCCGCGAGGTGACGATGAATGACGAGTTGCGCGACGATAACGACCACAGCATAGGCAAGTGCGACCAAGGCCGGATGCGACCAAGGCAAAGGCGCCTTCTTTTCTGCCGTTCGGGCTGCCTCGGGCGGCATTGCCAGCGTCTGCGCCATGTGGTTAAGCCCTGTGTTGGAAGGATATTCGGGGCTTTACGCTAGCTCATGCCCATCAAAAAAAAGTAAAGCGGATGTCCGGAGACATTCATCACGATAATGTTTTTCGTACGGGCTATTCCCCGCCATTTTTCGTTCGCAGCCATAGCGTCTTATTAACAGCCAGCAGGATAAGCTCTCGTCCGGATCGTCCATCGGGCCTCAACACTGACTTTACGCGTAGGAACCGGCCAAGACCATGTGGAATGAGAAACTGAACATCGCCGTTCTTCTGCCCTGTTACAACGAAGCCGCGACGATCGGAGACGTCGTGCGCGGCTACCGCAAGGCGCTGCCGCAGGCTACGGTCTATGTCTACGACAACAATTCCACCGACGGCACCGCGCTTTACGCCGTACTGGCGGGTGCAACCGTGGTGCGCGAGCGTCGGCAGGGCAAGGGCCATGTGGTGCGGCGCATGTTCGCCGACATCGAGGCGGATATCTATCTGATGGCTGATGGCGACGGCACCTATGCGCCGGAGGACGCTGAAGAGCTGATCCGCACGCTGCTGACCGAAGGCTCCGACATGGTTGTCGGCACACGCCGCAATGTCCATAACGACGCCGGCCGGCAGGGCCACGCCTTCGGCAACCGCATCTTCAATTGGCTCTATCGCAGCATATTCGGTGCCGATTTCACCGACATCTTCTCCGGCTATCGCGCCTTTTCGCGCCGTTTCGTCAAGAGTTTCCCAGCCGTATCGGGTGGTTTCGAAATCGAGACCGAAATGTCGGTGCATGCCTCGCGGCTCAAGCTGCCGGTCAGCGAACTGGAACTCGACTATGGGCGGCGGCCGGAAGGCTCGCATTCGAAGCTTTCCACTTTCCGCGACGGTGGCAAGATCCTCTGGATGTTCGCCATGCTGATGAAGGAAACGCGGCCTTTCGCCTTTTTCGGCATTTTGAGCGCCGTCGCCATGGAGCTCGGCATCGGCTTCGGCATCCCCGTCCTTGTCGAGTATTTCGAAAGCGGCCTGGTAACGCGCATGCCGAGCTGGGTGCTCTCCATGGCACTGACGATGATCGCCTTCATGCTGTTCACGGCGGGGCTGATTCTGGATTCCGTTGCACGTGCGCGTGCAGAACAATTGCGAATCCACTATATGAGCCTGGCCAAGCCATCTTCGCGTCACAATGGTGACGAACGGACTGTTTACATGGCAGAACTCGAAAAGCCGGGAAGCCGGAAGAAAAGGTCCAAGGCTGCATGAATAAGCTGCTTCGCTTCCTGATTGCCGGTACTATCGGCTTCATTGTCGATGCGAGCATATTGCATCTATTGCTGTGGTTCACGCCATTCGGCCCGTTCGTCAGCCGCGCCGTATCGATACCGACCGCGCTGCTTACGACCTGGTTTTTGAACCGCAACTTCACTTTCGGTCGATCCAACCGGTCGCTGGCGTCGGAGGGCTTCCGCTACGGTTCTGTCGGCTTGACCTCGGCGCTCTTGAACTATGCCGTTTTCAGCTCGTTGCTGATGGCCGAGCCGGGGCTGCGGCCGATCATCGCCCTGACGCTTGCTTCGGCGGCGGCGACGGCATTCAGCTTTTTCGGCTATTCGCGCTTCGTCTTCCGCCACCGGCAAAATTCCTGAAGCAATTCCGGAAAAGCGCGGGCAATTTTCCGGCCGGAATTGCCTGGAGAATAAGGAAGCCGGTCAGACCGGCTCCCAGCCATCCTTTTCGCTGGCCCGGTAAATCGCATCGATGACCTTCTGGTTGAGCTTCGAGCTTTCCAGGGACACGACCTCCGCACCTTGACCAAGCGCCGCGGCTGAAAAGGCTTCCGCCTCGCGTCTGTACTGCCGGCTGTCGGGGAAACGGAAGATCTGCGATTCGGAATGGTTGCGATTGGTCAGTTCCAGTTCTTCGGCACCATAACGGTCGGCGTTGAAGGGCGACTTCACCTCGATGAAGCCTTCCGTACCGTGAAAAACCATGACCTGGCGATTGGCCATCTGCGTGGAGATATAGAAGGTTAGTTCGAAGTCGCCGAAATCGGCCTTGACGCTGGAATAGATGTCGGTGCCGAATTCGGGATCGCGCTCCGTCACCGCCTGAATGCGCCGGGGCTCACGGCCGGTGACGAAACGGGTGCTGATGGTCGGGTAGACGCCGATATCGGGCAGGCCGCCGCCGCCGAGCGCCGGGATGTTGCGCATGTTGCCGGCATCGCGGTTGAAATAGGTGAATGCGCCCTGGATATGGCGCAGGCGGCCGATGGCGCCATCGGCGAGCAGCGAGCGAACCTTGCGCCAGACCGGCGCATAGGTGACCATATAGGCTTCCGTCACCAGAACCCTGTTGCGATCGCGGGCAGCGATCAGGCTGTCGATTTCATCCGCCTTGAGCGCAATCGGCTTTTCGCAAAGCACATGCTTGCCGGCATCGGCGGCCTTGATCGTCCATTCGACATGCTGCGAGGTCGGCAGGGGAATATAGACGGCATCGATGGTGTCGGAGGCGAGCATCTCCTCGTAGGAGCCGAAGGCATGCGGCACCGAGAAACGATCGGCCATCTGGCGGGCACGGTCGAGATCGCGGCTGGCGATGGCGGTCACTACGCAATTTTCCGCATCCTGAATGGCCGGCACCACCAGATCGCGGCCGATCTTCGCAGTCGACAGAATTCCGAAGCGCAGCATGCTCTCTCTCCTAAAACATCGTCCCGAAGCGGACGGCTGCATGGCGATGACCGCCACTCGGCTCTTCCGGCGGGATGTCGTGTAGACACGGTGGGTGAAGCGAAACGAAGGCCGTTACACTCTCGATGAAATCGAAGGCCACCTTATTCGGCCCCTGGCGAAGGCGCAACGCTCGAGATGAGCTCGCGGTCACGAACGGGGAGCACGACAATCATCGCATCATGTCCGTATTTGTCCCCTTTCTGTCTGCCAAATGGCTTTCGAAGCTTTCAGTCGACGCCTAGTCTCGGCTATCCTTCAAGCACAGGAGATACGAAAATGTCCCATGCCGATACCGCACTGCTCGTCATCGATGTCCAGGAATCCTTTCGCCAGCGTCCCTATTGGCGAACGGACGACCTGCCGGCCTTTACCAACCGCCTGCAGGCGCTGATCGACGGAGCCAAGGCAAAAGGCATTCCCGTCGTGCAGATTTTCCATGTCGAGGATGGCGACGCGCATTTCAGCCTGAAGAGCGGCTACGTGCGCAAGCTCGACGAAATTTCGCTGGAGGCCGATGCGGTCTTCCACAAGCGCCGCCATTCGGCGCTCGTCGGCTCCGGCCTCGATGTCTGGCTGGTGGCGAATGGCATCCGCAAGGTGATCGTCTCGGGCATCCGCACGGAGCAATGCTGCGAGACGACCACCCGGCACGCTTCCGATCTCGGTTATGATGTCGATTACGTCACCGAGGCGACGCTGACTTTTCCGATGACGCACGCCTCGGGTACGGTGTTCAGCGCCGACGATATCAAGAAGCGCAGCGAGTTGGTGCTTTCGGGCCGCTTCGCCCGCATCGCAACCGTCGAAGAGGCGCTGGCCGGCGCATCGATACGGAGTGCCGCATGACCCAAAACGGCCAGCACCGTCATCGGCAGATCATTCCAGTCTACGTCCTTCTGCCGCCCTATACGCTGCTGATGGACGTGGCCGGGCCGGTAGAGGTATTGCGCCGCGCCAATATCGAACAGGACGACGTCCTGTTCGACTATCAATTCGTCGCCGCCCAAGCATCGCAGACGACCTCGGTCGGGCTGACGCTTGCCGATCTCAAGCCGCTGCCGGAGCATATTCCCGACGGCGCCTATATCATCCTGTCCGGCAGCGTCACGCCGCCCGACGGCGCGGAGGATATCGAGCAGGAGCTTGGCGGGCTCGCGACCTGGTTGAAAAGCACGGTACGTCCCGGTATCACGCTCGTCACCATCTGCTCAGGAGCCGTGCTTGCCGCCCGCGCCGGCCTGATGGACGGCTATGCCTGCACCACGCATGCCGCTTGCCTCGACGAAGTTCGGGAATATGCGCCGACGGCGAAGGTTCTCGACAACCGGCTATATGTCGAGGACCGGGACCGCTATTCGAGCGCCGGCATTACGACTGGCACCGACCTGATGCTGCACCTCGCCTCCAAGCTGACCTCGCCGGTGACAGCGCTGACCATTGCCCGGCACATGGTGGTCTACATGCGAAGGACCGGCGCCGAGCCGCAGCTTTCGCCCTGGCTCAGCGGCCGCAACCATGTGCACCCCGCCATCCATCGCGTTCAGGATGCGATCATGGCCGATCCGGCCCATGGCTGGTCGCTTTCCGAGCTTGCCAGTATCGGCGCGATGAGCGCACGGCATATTTCGCGGCTGTTTCAGGAACATGCCGGCCTGTCGGTGACAGCCTATGTCAATCTGATGCGCGTCACATTGGCGCGCGACGTGCTTGCCAATTCGCGGCTGGACATGGAGCGCGTGGCGGAAAAGTCCGGCTTCGCCTCGCCGCGGCATATGCGGCGCGTCTGGTCGAAATACAATGCGCTGCCGCCCAGTCACTATCGGCGTTCGGCAGCGGAATAAAGAAATCGTCAGTGGAATTTCACTGCTCGCGGCGTTAGCCTGCCTTGTCCCTCCCCTCCGGCGCCTGTTCGCCGGTCCGACACTCAAGTGATTTGGAGACATATCATGGACATGCGCAAGCTTGGACGAACCGATCTGTTTGTCGCCCCCATCGTTTTCGGCGGCAACGTCTTCGGCTGGACGGCCGATGAGAAAACCTCCTATGCACTGCTCGACGCCTTCTTCGATGCCGGCTTCAACACGATCGACACGGCCGATGTCTATTCCCGCTGGGTTCCCGGCAACAAGGGCGGCGATTCCGAAGAGATCATCGGCAAGTGGCTGAAGCAGGGCCGCGTTTCGCGCGACAAGGCGATTATCGTCACCAAAGTCGGATCGGAAATGGGGCCGGGCAAGAAGGGCCTCAAGGCCGACTATATCATCGAGGCGGCCGAGGCATCGCTGAAGCGGCTGCAGACCGACCACATCGACCTTTATCTGTCGCACTGGCCGGACCCGGAAACGCCGCACGAGGAATCGCTTGCTGCCTATGCCAAGCTGAAGGAACAGGGCAAGATCCGCCATGTCGGCTGCTCGAACCTCAATGCGACGCAGCTGCAGGCTTCGCTCGATGCCGCCGCCAAGGCAGGACTGCCGCGCTACGACGTGCTGCAACCCGAATATAACCTCTATGCCCGCGACAGCTTCGAGGGACCGCTTGCGGATCTCTGCGTCAGGGAAGAGATCGGCGTCATCACCTATTTCAGTCTGGCGGCGGGCTTCCTGACCGGCAAATACCGCCGCAAGGCGGATACGGAAGGACGGGCGCGCGAGAACCGGGTCGCCGCCTATCTCGACGCCAAGGGCCTGCGCATCCTTGCAGCCCTCGACAAGGTCGCCGCCGAAACCGGCGCGAAGCCGGCCGAGATCGCGCTTGCCTGGCTTCTGCGCAAGCGCGGCGTCACTGCTCCGATCGCAAGCGCGACTAGCCTCAGCCAGCTCGAAGCGCTCATCAATTCGGCAAAGCTTCCGCTTTCCGATAACGCCATGCGCCTGCTCGACGCAGCCGGCGAATAAAAGAGGCAACCAATGACCGTGACGATCCGAGATGCCAGACCTGAAGACGAAGCGCGCTGGCGCGCGCTATGGAACGGCTATCTGGCCTTCTACGGCGTCACGATCGCGCCGGATATTACCGATGCGACCTGGCGCCGGGTCTTCGATCCGGCGTCGGCGATCTTCATGCGTGTGGCCGAAGTCGACGGCGAGGTAAAGGGTTTCACGCTTTGCCTAACGCACGAGGGCACATGGACGCGCGCTCCCGACTGCTATCTGGAGGACTTGTTCGTCGATGAAAGCGCCCGGGGCCACGGCGTCGGCCGGGCGCTACTCGACGATCTCGTTACGCTCTGCAAGAAAAACGGCTGGGCGCGGCTCTATTGGCATACGGAAGAAGGCAATGCGACCGCCCGCAAGCTATACGACACCTATGTCAAAAGCGACGGGCACATTCGTTATCGCATCAGCTTCTAAGCTTCGGAAAACCCTCATAGTGCGCGGAATGATCGCCTTCCCAATTCGCCATGCCCGGTTTGGTCAGCATGCCGCGCGGGCCGACAAAGCTCTGAATCGTCCGTTTCGGCCGCTCGTGCCATTGGATGTTGAAGGCCCATAGTTTCGGGAAGAAGCAGAGCGAGGCATAGGGCAGGTGGTCGTGTATCCACCAGGCGAGCTTCTGCCAGTCGCCTTCGTGGCTATGGTGATCGATGAGCCATGGCACGACGATGCAGACGGCGGCCCCGATGCAGCCGTCGAGATCGCGCATGTCCCAGATATGGTGCGCAGCGGTGTGGGGATTGGTCGAGCAATTCAGCCCGTTTCTGTTGCCGAAGGCGTTCACCTCTGGCGAGCGATAGCCGGAGCGGATATGTAGCCGGCCAAAGGTCGCTTCCAGCGGCTCCAGCAATTCCTCGCAGAGCCGCCGGCCCGTCTCGATCGCCAGATCCGGATCCTCGGGAATATTGGGGATGCGATAGAAATCAGCAATTTCCGAATGCAGGAAATCGCGGAAGAAGAAGTTCTTCGACAACCTGACGCGGCCGAGATCCTCGAGCCCCTTCATCGACCCCGGTTTTCTCATCGCTGCCACCCTTCCTGAAACCATTCAATCAGTCGAGACGAGTTATCGCATCGCCGCCACCCGATTTCTGTCAGCAGTCGCTCATCGCTTGTTTCGACGCAAATCCGAATGCCCTCAAGGCCCCGTATATTTGAAGAAATCGATGAAGGCTCTAAGCGCCGGACGCATCTGGCGGCGGCTTGGATAATAGATGCAGAAGCCCGGATAGGGCGGGCACCAATCCTCGAGAACGCGGATGAGTTTGCCCTCGGCCAGTTCCTGCTGCACACGAATGTCGAAGAGATAGGCAAGCCCGGCGCCATTGACGGCCGCCAGGACGCCGAGCCGATCCTCGATGACGATCAAAGGGCCATCGACGGCAACGACCAGCTCGCGGCCATCCTTCTCGAACTCCCAGCGATAGAGCGAGCCATCGGTGAACCGCCGCTTGATGCAGCGGTGATGGGCGAGATCGCGCGGATGCAGAGGCTTCGGATGTTTCTCGAAATAAGCAGGCGAGCCCGCAATCACGGTACGGATGTCGGGCGAGATCTTCACCGCGATCATGTCGCCTTCGATGCTTTCCGCCAGCCGGATGCCGGCATCATAACCCTCCTTGACGATGTTGCTGAAGCCGTCCTCGTTGGCGATCTCCAGCGTGATGTCGGGATAGGTATTGAGAAAATCGCCAAGCCGAGGCGCCATGAGAAGATCGGAAGCGAAGCGCGGGGCGGTGATTCGCAGCGTTCCCGCCGGGCGGCCGCGGGTCGCAAGCGTGTCCTCCAGCGCGATATCGATTTCCTCCAGAGCCGGCGCCAGCCTTTGAAGCAAGGCCTGGCCCTCCTCCGTCGGCAGTACGCTGCGCGTGGTGCGGGCGAGCAGCCGCACGCCGAGGCTTTCTTCGAGGCTGGAAACGGCGTGGCTGACGGCAGATGGCGCAATCGACAGTTCCTTGCCGGCGGCACGGAAGCTGCGATGGGCGGCGACGGCGGCAAATACCGCGAGTTGGGAGAGCTGAGTTCGGTTCATTGATCTAAATTATAGAACAGCCTGTAAGGATTTGCATGGATTTTCATTCATTATCCAGAATCCTACCTTGAACTCGTAGACAGCGGATACGAGCCCTGTCGCTCCCATACATCTGAAGAGGAACACACCATGAAAACCCGCAGGCTTGGTAAGGATCTCACCGTTTCCGCCGTTGGGCTCGGCTGCATGGGCATGAGCTTTGCCTATGGCGCGACCGACGAAGCCGAATCCGTCAAGACGCTTCATCGTGCAGTCGATCTCGGCATCACCTTTTTCGACACCGCCGAAACCTATGGCCCCTTCACCAACGAGGAGCTGCTCGGCCGCACGCTGAAATCCATGCGTAACCGCGTGGTCATCGCCACCAAGTTCGGCTTCAAGCTCGATCATACGAAAAGCGGTCCGGCGGCGATGGTCGGTGTCGACAGCCGGCCCGAACATGTGAAGGACGTTGCCGAGGCTTCGCTGAAACGGCTCGGCACCGATGTCATCGACCTCTTCTATCAGCATCGAGTCGATCCCAACGTGCCGATCGAAGACACGGTCGGCGCTATGGCGGAGCTGGTGAGAGAGGGCAAGGTGCGGGCACTCGGCCTTTCGGAAGCCGGCTCCGCCACCATCCGCCGCGCCCACGCGGTGCATCCGATCGCTGCCGTGCAGAGCGAATATTCTCTATGGAGCCGCGACCCGGAAGAGGATGTGCTTGCCACCTGCCGCGAACTCGGCATCGGCTTCGTGCCCTATAGCCCGCTCGGCCGCGGCTTCCTGACCGGCGCGATCCAGAAGACGGACGATCTCGCCGACGACGATTTCCGTCGTTCGCTGCCGCGCTTCCAGGGCGAGAATTTCGATGCCAACACGGCCCTTGTCGCGAAACTTCAGGCGCTTGCCGAAGAAAAGGGCGTCACGGCGGCACAATTGGCGCTCGCATGGGTGCTGTATCAGGGCGACGATATCGTGCCGATTCCCGGCGCACGCAAGCTGCATCATCTGGAGCAGAATGCGGCGGCTGCCGACATCGCTCTTTCGCCGCGAGAGGTGAAGGAGCTCGGCGACATCGTCTCACCCGAAAGGGTCGCCGGTAAACGGTATACCGATGCCTCTCTGGCGATGACGAATATATGACACTTGGGCCGCCCCCTCGGCCGACGCGAAGACATCGGCCGCAAAGGCCGGTGTCATTTTGGGACCGAAAAGAAAAATGAAGCATCGGAGACAGGGTCGCCGAACATGCGAATTGCCTGAATTGCAGGCTTTTTCAAACTCCTAGATTGATCGTCATGGGCGCGAAGCTCATTCAGAAGCTCCACGCTCGGTTGACAAACGGGTTCGAAATTTGAAGATTGCCGCCATCAAAAACGGGCAGCGTGGGGAGGACTTATGTCTAAGCGCGCGTTTATCGGCTTCTCTGCTTTTCTTCTTGCCACTTTTACCTCTCTGAACCCCTCGGTCGCAGCTGACGTCAAGCGCCAGGTGGTCACCACGAAGGATGGCGATTACTTCGGCTTCGATCTGCGCACAGAGCAGAATGTGACGCTGGACCAGTGCTCCGCCTCCTGCATCGGCGACAAGTCCTGCAAGGCCTTCACCTACAATCCCAAGGTGAAGTGGTGCTTCATGAAGTCGGACTTCAACCAGCTCAACAGCTTCCCCGGGGCGATCGCCGGCAAGATCGTCGAAACGGCTGCCACCAGCGAGCCGGATATCGGCGCAGCACCTGCCCTTTCCTTCCTCTCCGACAATTTCGTTCAGAGCGCGCGCGATGCAAAAAACACGCTGACGCTCGGCAACGAGCTGAAGGGCCAGGGCGTCGAAAGCCTGATTGCGCTCGGCCGCATCGAACTGACCTCGGGCAATGTCAACGATGCCCTGAACGCCTTCCAGGGCGCGCTCTCGCTCAATCCTGACAACGGTGATCTGTGGATCGAAATGGCGCGCGCCGCCAACACGATCACGAACGACACGTCTGTCGCCACACGAGCCGCCTATGCCGCACTCAACGGCTATCAGCTGACCCGCACGACTAGCAGCCGCGCCGATGCGCTCGCTGTACTCGCCGAGGCGCTGAAGAACGCGCAGAACTACCGTCCCGCCCTCAACGCCTACAAGGCGAGCCTCAATCTCGTCAGCTCGGCCGCCGTCCAGGCTGCCTACAACGACCTTCTGGCCCGCCAGGGCTTCCGTGTTACCGGCAACACGCTCGACAACGACAATGCCTCGCCACGCGCCTGCGTGCAGTTCTCCGAAAAGCTGGTGAAGAGCGGCGTCGACTACACCCCCTTCGTCACACTCAACGGAGCCGCGCCGAAGGGCGTCGACGCCAAGAATAACCAGATCTGCGTCGAAGGTCTGGAATTCGGCCAGCACTACCGCATTTCGCTGCGCGCCGGCCTGCCCTCCTCAGTGGATGAAAACCTCGCCTCGCAGGTCAATGTCGATGTCTACGTCAAGGATCGCGCTGCCTCGCTGCGCTTCACGGGCGACAACTTCGTCCTGCCTTCGACGGCACGCCGCGGCATTCCGATCGTTTCGGTCAATGCCAATACGGCCAATCTCAAGCTCTACCGCATCGGCGACCGCAATATCGCCCAGCTTCTGAACAACTCGCAGTTCCTGACACAGGTGGACAGCTACAGCGCCCAGACCATTCGGGATACCAATGGCGAGCTGGTCTGGCAGGGCTCCATCGAGATCAAGCAGGAACTCAACAAGGAGGTCGCGACCAGCTTCCCAGTCGACGAGGTGCTGCCGAAACGCAAGCCGGGCGTCTATGTGCTGACAGCGGTTGCGCCCGACAGCGGCGGTCATGAATGGGACCCGCAGGCGACGCAGTGGTTCGTCGTATCCGATATCGGCGTCACCACCTATGCCGGCACCGACGGACTGAACGTCTTTGCCCGCTCGCTCGGCAGCGCCAAGCCGCTCGCCGGCGTCCAGCTGCAATTGCTTGCCAAGAACAATGAAATTCTAGGCACCGCGAAGACCGACGACAATGGCCGCGCCGTCTTCAGCGCCGGCCTGATGCGCGGCACGGCGGGTATGACCCCGGCCGTCATTACCGCTGAGAATGGCGATCAGGATTATGTCTTCCTCGACATGACGCGCGCCGGCTTCGACCTTTCCGACCGCGGCGTCGCCGGTCGAACCGCGCCCGGCGCCATCGACCTGCTGACGTGGACGGAGCGCGGCATCTACCGTGCCGGCGAGACGGTGCATGCGTCCGCACTTGGCCGCGACGTCAGCTCGACTGCAGTCGAAAACCTGCCGCTTACTTTCGTCTTCCGGCGCCCGGACGGCGTCGAAGACCGTCGCATCGTCACCGATGGCGGCAAGCTCGGCGGCTACAATATCGACCTGCCGCTGCAGCAGACCTCGATGCGTGGCACCTGGACGATGAGCATCTATACCGACCCGAAGGGTTCTTCCATCGGCTCGCAGACCTTCATTGTCGATGACTTCGTACCCGATCGCATCGAATTCGACATGAAGAGCGACGCCAAGGAGATCGAAGTCGGCCAGCCGACGCCGGTCAATGTCGATGGACGCTACCTCTATGGCGCGCCGGCCGCCGGCCTCAACCTCGAAGGCGAGGTGACGCTGAAGCCGACGCGCCAGAGTGACGCCTACAAGGGTTACCAGTTCGGCCTCGCCGATGAAGGCGCGGGCAAGGCCGAAAACGACGACAGCGACGCCAGCAGCGGCGACAGCAAGGCCGAGAGCACGCAGGTCCCGCTCGAGGACCTGCAAGCGCTGGACGAGAACGGCAAGACCACCTTCAACGTCACGATCAACGACACGCCTTCGACCACGCAGCTGCTGAACGCCAATATCACGGTGCGCATGCAGGAAGCGGGCGGCCGCGCCGTCGAGCGCTCGCTGGTGCTGCCGGTCAAGGCGGATGGCCCGCGCATCGGCATCAAGCCGGAATTCGACGGCGATCTCGGTGAAAACTCCGTCGGCAACTTCCACATCATTGCGGTCGATGCCAACGGCCAGAAGCAGGCCATGCAGGGCCTGACGTGGAAGCTGCTGAGCGTCGAGCGCAATTATCAATGGTATCGCGACGGCAGCAGCTGGAAGTTCGAGCCGATCATGTCCACCAAGCAGGTGGCGGTGGGCACGGTGAACGCGACGACCGATGGCGCGGCGATTTCCATGCCCGTCACCTGGGGCCGTTACCGTCTCGAGGTCTCCACCTCCGATGCGAACGGCCCGCAATCCAGCGTCGAGTTCAATGCCGGCTGGTATGTCGCCTCCACCTCGACAGAAACGCCCGACGCGCTCGAGATCGCGCTCGACAAGGAAAGCTACCGTGTGGGCGATACAGCCAAGCTGAAGGTCACTTCGCGCTATGCCGGCCAGCTGATGGTGACGGCGGGTTCGGAAACGCTGATCTCCGTCACCAATGCCGATATTGGTGCGACGGGCGGCGAAGTCGACATCCCGGTCACGGCCGATTGGGGCGCCGGCACCTATCTGACCGCCACCCTCTTCCGCCCCGGCGACGCGCAGGAAAGCCGCATGCCGATGCGCGCCATCGGCATCAAATGGGCGCCGGTCGACCCGGGCGAGCGCAAGCTGCAGATCAAGATCGACGCGCCTGAGAAGACGCTGCCGCGCCAGCCGCTGAACATCAGCCTGCAGGTCTCCGGCGCAGGCGCCAATGAAGATGCCTATGTCACGGTTGCCGCCGTCGATGTCGGCATCCTCAATCTCACGCGCTATCAGCCGCCGGCACCGGATGAATGGTACTACGGCCAGCGCCAGCTCGGCCTCGAAATCCGCGACATCTATGGCCGCCTCATCGACGGTTCGCTCGGCGCGACCGGCAAGCTGCGCACCGGCGGCGACGGCGGACAGGTGGCCTTGCAGGCGAGCCCCCCGAAGGAAAAACTGGTTGCCTTCTTCTCCGGCCCGATCAAGCTGGATGCCAATGGCAAGGCCAATGTCAGCTTCGACATTCCGCAGTTCAACGGCACGGCGCGACTGATGGCCGTTGCCTGGTCGAAGGCCGGCGTCGGCCATGCGACGCAGGATGTCATCATCCGCGATCCCGTCGTCGTCACCGCGAGCCTGCCGAAGTTCCTGGCGCCTGGAGACAAGGCGAACCTGCGTCTCGATGTTGCCAATACAGATGCGCCCGCCGGCGAGTATACGCTTGCTGTGACCGGCAACAGCGCCGTGACAGTGGACGCCAGCGCTACCCAGCAGAAGATCAATCTGCAGGCCGGCGGCAAGTACGCCATCACCCTGCCGTTGACCGGTGGACAGCCGGGCGATGGCACGGTTTCGATCAAGCTCTCGAACGCTTCCGGCATGTCGCTCGATCAATCGGTCGATATTCCGGTCCGCCCGTCGCAGCTGCCGCTGACCGAACGGCGTGTCATCGCGCTTGCCCCCGGCAAGAGCCTGACCGTCAATGCCGACCTTCTCGCCGACAGCGTGCTGCCCGGCGCCTCGGTCAGCGTCAATGTCAGCCGCTCCAGCGCGTTCGACGTGCCGGCGCTCCTGATGAGCCTCAGCCGCTATCCCTATGGCTGCGCGGAACAGACCGCGAGCAGTGCCATGCCGCTGCTCTATTTCAGCGACATGGCGATCAAGAACGGCCTTGCCGATGACGCGGAGATCCGCAAGCGCGTGCAGGACGCCATCTATCGCGAAATGTCCTACCAGTCCTCGACCGGCAGCTTCGGCCTCTGGGGGCCAGGCTCCGGCGATCTCTGGCTCGACGCCTATGTGATGGACTTCCTGACCCGCGCCCGCGAGCAGAAGTACAACGTGCCGGATCAGGCCATGGTACAAGGGCTCGAAAACCTTCAGA
This sequence comes from Rhizobium sp. UFLA01-1127, assembly GCF_059803845.1. Lineage (NCBI taxonomy): Bacteria > Pseudomonadati > Pseudomonadota > Alphaproteobacteria > Hyphomicrobiales > Rhizobiaceae > Rhizobium > Rhizobium sp. UFLA01-1127. Next base: position 15,890 of record NZ_JAUQTZ010000014.1, read on the forward strand.
ACGCGCTCAGCGCCAATACCAACGTCAAGGATAACGGCAACGATATCGCCTATGCACTCTACGTGCTGGCACGCAACAAGAAGGCCTCGATCAGCGATCTGCGCTACTATGCGGACACCATGCTGAATGACTTCCCGACGCCGCTCGCCAAGGCGCACCTGGCCTCGGCTCTCGCGCTCTATGGGGATGCCCAGCGCTCGCGCAACATCTTCATCGACTCGCTGCAGATGTCGCAAAAGGCCGCGGTGACCAAGGTCAGCTTCGTCCGTTCGGACTACGGCTCGTCGCTGCGCGATGGCGCCGCCGTGCTGGCGCTGGCCGCCGAAAGCCGCCCGGTGCCGCCGATCATTCCGGAACTCGCGAGCGTCGTGGCCAAGGATTGGCAGACCAAGAAATATACCAGCACGCAGGAACAGATCTGGATGCTGCTCGCCGCCCGCGCCCTGCAGAATGGCGACGACGGCCTGACACTCGATGTCAATGGTGCTGCCCATAACGGCACCTACATGGCGCAAATGTCCGGCGACGCCCTGATGGGACATCCGCTGACCGTGACCAATACGACGCGCCAGCCGCTGTCGGCTGCCGTGACCACGGTCGCGGCTCCGGTTGCGCAGCTGCCTGCCGGCGGCAATGGCTTCAAGATCGAGCGCAAGTACTACACGCTCGACGGCGAAGAGGCGAATGTCAGCCAGGCACAGCAGAACGAGCGCTATGTCGTCGTGCTGCATGTCACTGAGGACAATGACTGGCCGCAGCGCATCCTCGTGACCGATCTCCTGCCGGCAGGCTTCGAGATCGACAATCCGAGCATCGTCAACAGTGCTCAGCTTTCGAACTTCGACTGGCTCAGCGAAATTCAGCCTGCCCATGTCGAATTCCGCAATGACCGCTTCGTCGCTGCCTTCGATCAGAATTCCGGCGCAGATCGTGACATGACCTTCGCCTATGTCGTGCGCGCTGTGACCCCCGGCGTCTACGATCATCCGGCCGCAAGCGTCGAGGACATGTATCGTCCGCAGTTCTCGGCCCGCACGGCGATGGGCCGCATGGAGGTGCTGGGCGCCCAGCAGTAAGAAACAGCAATGAAGGCGCGGTGGAAAATTGCGATCGGCTTTGGAGCCACCGTCTTGACGGCGGTGGCTCTGGTCTTCGGCCTGGAAGCCGCGGATCGAGCCTATCCGCCGCCGCTGGACAATGCCCGTGTAGTCTCGGCTGAAGTGCTCGACGCCAATGGCGATCTCCTGCGCGCCTTCGCCACGCCCGAGGGGCGCTGGCGGCTGAAGACCGGCGTTGCCGATGTCGATCCGCAATTTCTGCGCATGCTGGTCGCCTATGAGGACCGGCGCTTCTACGATCACCACGGCGTCGATCCGGTGGCGATCGGCCGCGCCTTTTTGCAGCTCCTCACGCATGGCCGCATCGTCTCAGGCGGTTCGACGCTTTCGATGCAGGTGGCGCGCCTGATCGAGCCACGCAGCGAGCGCTCGATGACGGCGAAGCTCCTGCAGATCGTCCGTGCCATCCAGATCGAGCGGCGGCTGACCAAGGAACAGATCCTCGACCTTTACCTGACCCATGCGCCTTATGGCGGCAATCTGGAGGGCGTGCGCGCGGCGAGCCTTGCCTACTTCGGCAAGGAGCCGAAGCATTTGACCGTTGCGCAGGCGGGCCTGCTCGTGGCGCTGCCGCAGCTGCCCGAAAAGCGCCGGCCGGACCGCAATCTTGCCGCCGCGCAGGCGGCCCGCCATCGTGTGCTCGAGCGCGCCGCCGTTGCCACGGTGATCGGCGAAGGCGAAGCGGAGCGCGCCTCGCTTTCTCCCATTCCGGCGCAGCGCCGGCAGCTGCCGGCCTATGCCGCGCATCTGGCCGAACTGGCGCTCCGCAAGCAGCCCGGCATCATCAAGCACAAGACGACGCTGCGGCGCGATGTGCAGCAGGGCCTGGAAGCCGTTGCAGATGCCGCGGCAAAGCGGCTGGGGCCGAAGGTGTCTGTCGCGATGATCATGGCCGACGCCAAGACCGGCGAGATCATCGGCGAAGTCGGCTCGGCCAATTACTTCGATTCCTCGCGTGCCGGCTGGGTCGACATGACCCGCGTGCTGCGCTCGCCCGGCTCGACGCTGAAGCCGTTCATCTACGGCCTTGCCTTCGAGCAGGGTTATGTGGCGCAGGAAACGATCATCGAGGATCGGCCCGCCGATTTCTACGGCTATCGCCCGCGCAATTTCGACATGAGCTATCAGGGCGATGTCAGCGTGCGCCAGGCGCTGCAGCTATCGCTCAACGTGCCGGCCGTGCGCCTGCTCGATGCCGTCGGCCCGACGCGGCTGCTGGTGCGCTTCCGCCGCGCCGAGGTGAAGCCGAAGCTGCCGCCGAACGAGGCACCCGGCCTTGCCATCGGCCTTGGTGGTGTCGGCGTGACGCTGAAGGATCTCGTGCAGCTCTATGCCGGGCTTGCCAATCGCGGCAAGGCGATGCGGATCGGCGATGGCGTTCAGGACGAGCCGGGACCGATCGACGGCGAGCCTCTGATGGAGCCGATCGCGGTATGGAACATCACCGATATTCTCTCCGACATCATTGCGCCGCGTGGCAGCAAGCAGCTCGGCATCGCCTACAAGACCGGCACCAGCTACGGCAATCGCGATGCATGGTCGGTCGGCTATGACGGCGCGCATGTGCTCGGCGTCTGGGTCGGCCGCCCGGACAATGGCGCCGTGCCGGGACTGGCGGGCTATGTTTCGGCCGCGCCGATCCTGTTCGAGGCCTTCGCCAAATCGGGCGTTGCCATAACCCCCTTCCCGCCTGCCCCGATGGGCGCTGTGCGCATCGCGCCGACCGAGCTGCCGATCAGCCAGAGGCGCTTTTCCGTCACCGCCGCCGGGCTGCTGGCCGCCTCCAGCCGCGAACCGGCGCCGCAGATCGTCTATCCTCCGGAAGGGGCACGCGTCGATCTCGGCGCCAGCAGCGGCAACGACCAGATCATGCCGCTGGCGCTGAAACTTCAGGGTGGACGGGCGCCGTTCCGCTGGCTCGCCAACGGCAAGCCGCTGCCCGACATGTCGCGCCGCCGCACCAACCAGTGGACACCCGATGGTGCCGGTTATTCGACGCTGACTGTCATCGATGCGGCCGGGCGGGCGGCGAGCGTGCGCGTCTTCGTCGAATAATATCCATCGCATCATTGCGACCGGCTGCCGAATTTTGTCAGCCAGCGGCATCTATGATATCTTACGCATGACTCAAATGAGGAATGGCGAGATGTCGGAAGAGCAGGCAATCCGGGCGGTTGTTCACCTCTATGTCGATGGCATGGCATTCGCGAACGAGCCGGCGCTGCGCAAGGCCTTCCATCCGCGAGCCGCGATCATCGGCAATTATCAGGGCGCAGTGGAATGGATGACGCGGGATGAATTCATCGCCGCGATCGTCGAGGAAGGCGGCGCCCCGCCCGGCACCATACCGCTGATGGAGATCGAGCTGATCGACATCGAAGGCGATGCCGCGAGCGTCAAGGTCGTCGACGAATTCGCCGGTATGCGGTTTTCGGACTACCTGTCACTGGTGAAGATCGATGGGCGGTGGAGCGTGGTGAACAAGGTTTATCATCTGCATCGATGATTGGCGGCCTTAAAGCGCATGCCTTCTACGCTGCGGCTCTGATACCCCCCTCTGTCGCTTTCGCGACATCTCCCCCACAAGGGGGGAGATCGTTTGGAATATGCCGCTCATCTTAGTTAAAGCAGAAGCCTCGATTTCAGCAGATGCAATATCGGCTTGAGGCGAAAGAGCGCCGCAAGTTACCAATCTCCCCCCTTGTGGGGGAGATGTCCCGACAGGGACAGAGGGGGTATCGCACTCCCGGCGACCTGAAGGGCCGCCAAGATGCTACCTCACCCCCGCAGCACCCCACCCGTCGATTTCGTGACATTCGCCACGATCTTCTGGGTCAGTGCCTCGAAATCCTCGTCGGTCAGCGTGCGCTCGGCCGGCTGGATCTGCACTTCGATGGCAATCGACTTCTTGCCTTCACCGAGCGATGCGCCCTCGAAGATGTCGAAGACGTTGACGCCGGTGACCAGCTTGCGGTCGGCGCCGACGGCAGCGCGGACGACGGCGCCGGCTTCCACCGACTTGTCGACCACGAAGGCGAAGTCGCGCTTGACGGCCTGGAAGGGAGAAAGCTCCAGTGCCGGCTTGGTGCGGGTCGCCTTCTTCTTCGGTTCGGGCATGGCATCGACATAGACTTCGAAGCCGGCGAGAGCGCCCGAGACATCAAGCGCTTCCAGCGTCTTCGGATGAAACTCGCCGAAATAGCCGAGCACGACCTTCGGACCCATCTTGATGGTGCCGGAACGGCCGGGGTGATACCAGGCCGGTCCGCCCTGCTCGATCTGGATATTGCCCATCGGCAGGCCGCAAGCTTCGATGACAGCCAGAGCATCGGCCTTGGCGTCGAAGACGTCGACCGGCTTGCCGCCGCCCCTGGCGGCGTTCGACCACATGCGGCCGGCGCCGGCAAGCGTTGCCGTGCCTCGGCGGATGCCGCCGGCAACACGGCGCTGGCCTTCGGGCGTATCGTTCTCATAGGTACCGGAGACTTCGAAGATCGCGACGTCGCCATAGCCCTTGTCGGCATTGCGCTGCGCGGCCGACAGCAGGCCCGGCATCAGCGAGGGACGCATGTCGGACATGTCCGATGCGATCGGATTGGCAAGCTTCAGCGCGTTGGAGCCGCCGCCGAAGAGCTTCGCCTGATCTTCGGAAATGAAGGACCAGGTGACGGCTTCCAGCATGCCGCGCGAGGCGAGCGCGCGCTTGGCGGTGCGCGTGCGGATCTGCAGCGTCGTCAGGATCTTGCCATTGACGGCGGCGTGGCTGCTAAGCGGCTGCGGCTTGATATTATCGACGCCATGGATGCGCATGATTTCTTCGACGAGATCCGCCTTGCCGTCGATATCCGGACGCCAGGAGGGAACGGCGACGGAGATGCGCTCGCCCGAACCGGAGACCCAGAAGCCGAGCTTCGTCAGGATGGACTTGCTCTCATCGGCCGAGACTTCGAGGCCCGTCAGGCGCTTGACTTCCGACAGCGGGAAATCGACCACCTTCGCCTCATAGCCCTTGTAGCCTTCGACACGGGCCTTGGCAGCCGTGCCGCCGCAGCAGGCAAGCACCAGTTCGGTCGTGCGCTCAAGGCCAGGCACCATATATTCCGGATCGACGCCGCGCTCGAAACGATAGCGCGCATCGGTGATGATGCCGAGGCTGCGGCCGGTCTTGGCGATGTTCATAGGGTCCCAGAGCGCCGATTCGATCAGCACGTCGGTGGTGTTCTCGTCGCAGCCGGAATGCTCGCCGCCCATGATGCCGCCGATGGATTCGACACCATTGTCGTCGGCAATGACGACGTTGCTCGGGTTGAGCTTGTATTCGCGCTCGTCGAGCGCCAGCACGGTTTCGCCGTCCCTGGCGCGGCGAACGACCAGATTGCCCTTGACCTTGGCGGCGTCGAAGACATGCATCGGCCGGCCCTGATCGAAGGTCATGTAGTTGGTGATATCGACCAGCGCGCTGATCGGGCGCAGCCCAATGGCGAGCAGGCGCTGCTGCATCCACTTCGGGCTAGGGCCGTTCTTGACGCCGCGCACGAGGCGAAGCGCAAAGCCCGGGCAAAGGCGCGTGTCATCCAGCACGATCTTGAGCTCGGTCGGCGTTTCGCCTTGGACAGGGAAGGTTGGCGTGCCGCGTTGCTTCAGCGTGCCGAGGCCAGAGGCGGCCAGATCGCGAGCGATGCCGTAGACACCGGTGCAATCCGGGCGGTTCGGCGTGAGGTTGATCTCGATGACCGGATCATCCAGCCCGGCATAGGTCGCAAAGCTCGTGCCGACAGGCGCATCTTCGGGAAGGTCGATGATGCCGTCGTGGCTGTCGGAGATTTCCAGCTCCTTTTCCGAGCACATCATGCCGCGGCTCTCGACGCCGCGAATGTTGCCGATGGCAAGCGTCACGTCGATGCCGGGAACATAAGTGCCTGGAGCCGCGAAGGCGCCGACGAGGCCGGCGCGCGCATTGGGTGCGCCGCAGACGACCTGAACGGGCGCACCGCTGCCGGTATCGACCATCAGCACCTTCAGGCGATCGGCCTGCGGGTGCTTTTCGGCCGTGAGAACCTTGGCGATGACGAAAGGCTTGAACGCGGCCTTGTCATCGACCTCTTCCACTTCCAGCCCGATCATCGTCAGGCGGGCGCAGATCTCTTCGAGCGAGGCGTCGGTTTCCAGATGCTCTTTCAGCCAGGAGAGTGTGAATTTCATCGTTTGCGATCTCGTTTGAAATTAGTTGGCCGCAGGGGGGATGGCGCCAGGCGCACGCTGGCCGCGCAGCATGCTGGCTATGGAGATGTCCTCATCGATCTCCGGCCAGTGAACGCCCATCGGCATGAATTCGATCGTATTACGCTCGCTCTCGGATGCCTTGAGGAGGCGCGGATACCACCAGAGCGGCGTACTCACGCTGCGCCCATCAGCCAGCGAAACGTGCAGAAACGAATCGTCGCAATGGGCTTCGACAGGCCTGCTGTCTTCGATCTCAATCTGCAAAATAGTCATTCCAGACCTCCAAGAAAGCGTCGCGTTCGTCGCGTGTCTTCCGGATTATCTCGTTCAGTTCCCTTTGCCGAATAGCCAAGGTTGGCGGCGACCAGCATATCGTGAAGCCAAATTTTGGCTTCCTTTCCGTCTTTTGCAATATGAACATGCGCCGGCTCCCAACCGTCTGCGGAATAAAAGAAGAAACGATATCCCTTCCAGCGCAGAATTGTCGGCATGACTACGCGCTCAGACCGCCGAACAGCGTGGGCATGTCGAGCGGGCGGAAGCCGTAGTGGTTCATCCAGCGGACATCGGCGTTAAAGAAGTCGCGCAGGTCGGGCATGCCGTATTTCAGCATGGCGATGCGATCGAGGCCCATGCCCCAGGCAAAGCCCTGATATTCGTCCGGATCGAGGCCGCCATAGCGCAGCACATTCGGATGCACCATGCCGCAGCCGAGGATTTCCATCCAGTCGGTGCCTTCGCCGAACTTGACGATCGGGCCGGAGCGGTCGCACTGGATATCGACCTCGAAGGACGGTTCCGTGAACGGGAAGAAGGATGGGCGGAAACGCATCGTCACATTGTCGACCTCGAAGAAGGTCTTGCAGAACTCTTCCAGCACCCAGCGAATGTTGGCGACATTCGCCGTCTTGTCGATGACGAGGCCTTCGACCTGATGGAACATCGGCGAGTGCGTCGCGTCCGAATCCTGGCGGTAGGTCTTGCCGGGGATGATGATGCGGATCGGCGGGCTCGAGGCTTCCATGGTGCGCACCTGCACCGGCGAGGTGTGCGTGCGCAGCACCTTGCGCTCGCCTTTCTCGTCGGGCTGGAAGAAGAAGGTGTCGTGCATTTCGCGGGCCGGATGCCCTTCCGGGAAGTTCAGCGCCGTGAAGTTATAATAGTCGGTCTCGACGTCGGGACCTTCGGCGATCGAGAAGCCCATATCGCCGAAGATGGCGGTGATTTCATCGACGATCTGGCTGATCGGATGGATGCGGCCGCGTTCGGCCGGCGAGGAGCGGACGGGAAGGCTGACATCGACCGTCTCGGCCTTCAGCTTCGCCTCGATCGCCGCATCGCGCAGCTCACTCTTGCGGGAGTTGATCGCGTCGGTGACGGCGTTCTTCAGCGCGTTAATCGCCGCGCCGCGTGTCTGCCGCTCTTCCGGCGACATCGAGCCCAGCGTCTTCAGCAGTTCCGAAACCGAGCCCTTCTTGCCGAGCGCGGCGACCCTGACTGCCTCGATCGCCTGCTCGTCGGTCGCCGCGGCCACTTCGGCCATGAGTTGGGTTTCGAGTGTTACGAGTTCCGTCATCTGATCCTGCCTTGCGGGCGGCGGGCATGGAACGCCGCTCATTCCGCGGAATAATGGATGAACGCCCACATCAGACAGCTTGTGGCAACGATGAGGCGCTGCAGATCACTATCCATGTGCAAGCGGCCAATCAACCGGGCAAATGACAAAAACACGCCAAGAATGCGGTGCTTGGCAATTGTCGCCCGATGCGCGACCGTTTTTGGAGTCTAGCCCGACAAGACAGCCTGACACGATGGAAAAGCATATGCTGCAAAACACAAAACCCGCGCCGGTTTCGCCAGCGCGGGTTTCATAATGAATTTACGAAAGACGTGCGAGGCAGCGTTAGTTAACGGCTGCTTCGAACTCGTTCTTCGTGCCGGCTTCCTTGAGGTACTCAAGTGCCTTCTTCGAAGCAGCGACGAGCGCGCCGAAAGCTTCCGACTCATGGATTGCCATGTCGGAGAGAACCTTGCGGTCGACTTCGATGCCAGCCTTGTTCAGGCCGTCGATAAAGCGGCCGTAGGTCAGGCCATGCTCGCGGACGGCAGCGTTGATACGCTGGATCCAGAGGGCGCGGAAGTTGCGCTTGTTGACCTTGCGGTCGCGATAAGCGTACTGCTTTGCACGATCGACGGCGGCCTTGGCGGTACGGATGGTGTTCTTGCGACGGCCGTAGAAGCCCTTGGCTGCCTTCAGAACCTTCTTGTGCTTGGCGTGGGCGGTAACGCCTCTTTTTACGCGTGCCATTTCATGATCTCCTTAGTCTATAGCGTTACGAATAGTCTTAGAGACCGTTCGGCAAGTAGTTCTTGATAACCTTACGGCCATCCGGTTCTGCGAGAACCATGGTGCCGCGGGCATCGCGAATGAACTTGTTGCTACGCTTGATCATGCCGTGGCGCTTGCCAGCAGCGGCTGCCTTGACCTTGCCGGTCGCGGTGATCTTGAACCGCTTCTTGGCAGAGGACTTCGTCTTCATCTTGGGCATTTTGCTACTCCTTCGATGCTTCCTGGCGCGCTTTACTAAAAAGCCCTTCCCACAGATCCGGACTGGCCGGGCTGCAGCAAGGTGCCGGAGCGTTTGTTGTTGAACGGCGGATACGGTGACGAACCGTTCCACCAGCATTCTGAACCGCCACGGCATGCCCTGCCGGTCAGTTCGGACGCGCGCTTATAACCGCACTTGCCTTGAAGTGCAACGGTGCCGCCCGGGAATCTTTGCAGATCGATGACAGGCACGGTTTGCGGCAGAAAAGGAAAAGCCGCCCAGGGGCGGCTCCAGCCTCTTTACCCGACTTGCGCCTCACTTGGGCGCAAGTACCATCATCATCTGGCGGCCTTCGAGCTTGGGCTCGGCCTCCACCTTGGCAATCTCGAGCGTATCTTCCTTGACCTGCTGAAGAAGCTTCATACCGAGTTCCTGGTGAGCCATCTCGCGGCCACGGAACTTCAAGGTCACCTTCACCTTGTCGCCCTCTTCGAAGAAACGGCCGATCGCCTTCATCTTCACCTCATAGTCATGGGTGTCGATGTTCGGGCGCATCTTGATTTCTTTGACTTCGACGATCTTCTGCTTCTTGCGCGCCTCGGCGGCCTTCTTCTGGTTGGCGTATTTCAGCTTGCCCAGATCGAGGATCTTGCATACAGGCGGTTCAGCATTAGGGGAAATCTCCACCAGATCGAGACCGGCCTCCTCTGCCATTCTCAATGCCTGGTCGGTTGGGACGATGCCCATATTCTGGCCGTCAGCAGCGATGAGCTGAACTTTGGGAATGCGAATTTCCCTGTTGGAACGCGGCCCGTCCTTTACAGGCGCGTCGGCTTTAAAAGGTCTGCGAATGGTCGTATTCTCCACGAATTGTTTCGGATAGCTGCAGCCTCTCGCTCCCCGTCGGCGCAACTGACGGAAATGTCGTAAAAGCTGTGTTGAAGTCAATAGCATGACAGCAGGAAAAAAGCACCTCCCGCGTGTCAACGGAGTGTCTCGTGGCGCAAGATGCGCTAAGGACACAGTATTATCCCGCACAATATAGAGAAGGCCCCGCAAAGATCGAGGATTTTTCGGGTCATGCAAGCACGAATCTGTTTTATAGGGCATGAAATCCGGGAGTTTCTTGATGTCCGAAACAGCCAAAGCCATCCAACCGACCTTTCTTCCCGTCGGCACGGGCGAAAGCCAGCGTCAGATCGCCATTTGTGAACGTGCCGCGGGCAGGGGCGCCAAGAACGTCAGCTTCGTCTGGCTGTCCGGCTATCGATCCGACATGAGCGGCACCAAGGCGCTGGAACTGGATGCGCTGGCGGCGCGGCTCGGGATCGGCTGCATCCGCTTCGACTATTCCGGACATGGCCAGTCCGGCGGCGACTTCACCAACGGCACGATTTCACGCTGGCTGGAAGAGGCGCTTGTCGTCATCGACCATACCAAGCCGAAGACGATCGTTCTCGTCGGCTCGTCGATGGGTGGCTGGATCGCGCTCAGGGTCGTTCAGGAACTGCGCAAACGCAAGAAGGCACCCACTATTGCAGGCCTCGTGCTGATCGCCCCCGCGCCCGATTTTACCGTCGATCTCATCGAGCCCAACCTTTCCGACGTCGAGCGGCGCTCGCTGGCCGAGCGCGGCTATTTCGAAGAACCTTCGGAATACAGCCCCGAGCCGAACCTCTTCACCCGCGCCCTCATCGAGGACGGCCGGGCCAATCGCGTGCTGAACGGCATCATCGAGACCGGCTGCCCCGTGCACATCCTGCAGGGCATGGAGGACGCCGACGTGCCTTTCTCGCATTCGTTAAAGCTGGTCGAGCACTTGCCGGCCGACGACGTGGTGTTAACGCTTGTGCGCGATGGCGATCACCGCCTGTCGCGGCCGCAGGATCTTGAGCGCATGCTTTCGGCGGCTGAGGCGTTGGCCCTGCATAATATTCCATAAAAACAGATAGATATCTGCGAAATTACTGTTCGCACGGCTTCTTTGCCGAACGCCGCATGCGCGCGTTGCGCAATCACAGGCAGCAAAGAATCATGGCAGCTGCTTCCCTGATCGTGCCGAAATTAACCATACGACCCGGTTCCCGCGTTAACGTTTAAGTAACGATTGACTTCGCGCACCCCCGTACATTAACAATTTGTTAACAAATGCAGGGACGATACAAGGACAGTGGGCGTGCGTATTAAGGGCTTGTTGATTGCCTTCGCTGCTATAGTTGCGATGTCGTCGGCGGCGGTGCCGGCACCTCAGCAGAGCATTTCGATGACCGTCGGCAACGTCACTTCCCAGCCGATCGGCCATTATGATTTCTGCCAGAGGCATACCGACGAATGCGGTCCGACACGCAATGTTGGCCCCGTGGACATGAACGCCGCCTCCTGGGCGCTGGTCAACCAGATCAATCTGCGCGTCAACAAAACCATTCGCCCGGCCACCGACATGGAAGTTTACGGCCAGGAAGAATATTGGGAATATCCGAAGACCGCCGGAGACTGCGAGGATTTTGCTCTGCTGAAGCGCAAGCTGCTGATGCAGAGCGGCATCTCCGCCTCCAACCTGCTGATGACGGTCGTGCGCAAGCCAGATGGCGAAGGACATGCGGTGCTGACGCTGCGCACCAAACAGGGCGATTATATTCTCGATAACCTCGAGGACGAGATCAAGGTCTGGTCCAAGACCCCCTATTCTTTCCTGAAGCGTCAGGCGAGCTTCAATGCCGGCCGCTGGGTCACCATCGAGAACGGCAACGACGTTCTGGTCGGCGCCGTCAAGTAAACGCCAGGCAATTCGCACCATACAGGAAGGCCGGCCCATCGGACCGGCCCTTCGCTTTTTATCATGGGTAAGAACGCTCCTCACTCTCCAGCAAGGACGGATCGGTCGTCACCACGAACGTCAATGGTTCTTATGGCTCTGCTGGCCTGCCTTGACGTGTTGCTCGTGGGTGCCGCCGCGCGAGCCGCCAGAGTGCTGCTCGCGGGAGCCGGTGGACGAAGCGTTCCTCGTATTGTCGTTATCCATGTTCTTGTGGCTCTGTTGGCCAGCCTTCACATGCTGCTCGTGGGTTCCACCTTGGTTTGCCATTGGATCATCTCCTTTGGTTGCATACGAGGCCAAGAGCGGCCTCGTGTTGCTAACCGGTGGCGCCGGAAGGCGTTCCGAATTTTAACATTTCGTGATAATGGACGTCTTCGCCCTGCTTTGCATACCGGCCCTTCGCTTGGGTTCAGGGCGTTCGACGCTCTCGAAACGATTCACAGGATCGTTTCGTCGGCTACGCCGAACGCGTCTCACCCATTTCCGATCAGAATGCCGGCACCGAGCACCAGTGAACCACCGAGGACGACCTGGAAGGCAGCCCGCAGGAACGGCGTTTCCATATATTTGTTCTGGATGAAGGCGATGGCCCAGAGCTCGAAGAAGACGACGACGGCCGCAGTGATCGTCGCGGTCCAGAAATGCGGAATGAGGTAGGGCAGCGCGTGGCCGAGACCGCCAATCGCGGTCATGATACCGCAGGCGAGGCCGCGCTTGATCGGCGAACCGCGACCGGAGATCTTGCCGTCGTCATGCGCCGCCTCGGTAAAGCCCATTGAGATGCCGGCGCCGACAGAAGCCGAAAGGCCGACGAGGAAGGTCTGCCATGTCTGCTGCGTGGCGAAGGCGGCGGCAAAGATCGGCGCGAGCGTGGAGACGGAACCATCCATCAGGCCGGCAAGACCCGGCTGCACATAGGTCAGCACGAACTGGCGGCGCGCCTGTGCATCCTCCTCGTGCTTGACCTCTTCCGGCGTATGCTTCTCGCCAAGCATGCGGGCGACATCTTCATGGCCCTGCTCGGCCAGCGCAAGATCGCCGAGAAGCTGGCGCGTCGAGGCGTCGGACACCTGTTTGGCCGCTTCGACATAGAAATGATAGGCCTGCTGCTCCATCGCTTCGGCCTCGTCGCGCATGGCATCGAGAGAGAGATTCTTGCGCAGCCAATCCGGCTTGCGCTCGTAGAAGCCGCGCACATGCTCACGCCTGATCAGCGGAATACGCTCGCCGAAGCGGCGGCGGTGCATGTCGATTAGCGTCTTGCGATGGCTATCCTCCACCTCGGCCATATCTTCGAAGACCTTTGCCGACTCGGGAAAATTGGGGCGCAGAATATCGGCATAGGCAAGATAGATCCTCGAATCGTCCTCCTCGGCAGCGATGGCAACAGCCAGAATCTCCTGCTCGGACAGCGAGGTAAAGGAGCGTTTCGACGGACGGAACAAGCCTAACAACATTGGAGAAGCCTCATAACTTTAGAATTATTCTAAATCTAAATTGAGCGATGGCGCTGGTCAAGCGCAGTGGTGCCATTGCAACAAAAAATCGTGCCAGAAAATCTTACGCTCAACGGGCAAACGGCGACAACTCGCGAGGCGACGTTGACAGATTGCCGCAACATCTCAATGACGTCTTGGCTGAACCGGCAAATTGCATACATAAGCGGGACCGAAAGCGGCAGCCGCGATATTTCGTCGAAGCGCCCGGAGAACATTATGGAAAACGAACTACAGGCTCGCGCGGCCCATCTTGCCGGCATTCGCGAGAAGGCCGAGGCGGAAATGGCTGATATGGGCATCGACGCCGTCTTCATCGACAGGCTGGTCGACACATTTTATGAGCGCGTGCAGGCCCATCCCCGGCTCGGACCGGTCTTCGATGGACGCCTTGCCGGACGCTGGCCCGAGCACATGGAAAAGATGAAGCGCTTCTGGTCGTCGGTCGCCTTCAAGAACGGCGCCTATGGCGGCAAGCCGGTGCAGGCGCATCTCGGCGTGGGGGGCATGGCGGCTGACCTCTTTCCGGAATGGCTGGCGCTTTTCTCTGAGACGCTCGCCGATATCGCGCCCTCCGAGCAGGCGAAGGACTGGTTCATGGCGACGGCAGAACGCATTGCCAAGAGCCTGACGCTCTCGCTCTTTTACAATCCGGCGCTGGATGATCCGGCGAGGAAGACGATCTAAGCCCTATCGCTATGAAGTGCGGAACTCGATGAGGGCAGCGGCGGTCATCATTCGATCAACGGAAGCCGTACCGGCGTCGTGCTCTCGTGGCCGGCACCGGAACATCCTATCTGGCAAAACGGGATGCGTCTGGCCTTAGCCTTTCGCCGAGAAGATCGTCGCGCCGATGCTGGCGGCAACAACAAGCGCCGTTCCGAACATCTGTGACGGCGTCATCGGTTGCGACAGTATGATGAAGCCGGCGAAGGCACCGATGGCGGGTTCGAGGCTCATGAGGATACCGAAGGACGAGGTGGGCATGCGCCGCAGCGCCACCATTTCCAGCACATAGGGAAGCAGTGGAACGAGCAGTGCGAGGCCGGCTATCTCAAGCAGGCCGAAGCCCGTCATGTGCGGGGCCGCTGAGGCAAAGCCGAAGGGGGTCGAAACAACAGCCGCAACCAGCAGCGACATGGAAAGGCCTTCGAGACCCTGAAAGGCGTTGCCGACCTTCTTCGTCAGCAGAATGTAGCAGGCCCAGCCTGCCCCGGCGCCGATGGCGAAAAGGATGCCCGGCAGATTGCCGACCCAGGCCTCGCCATCATAGGCCAGCAGCAGAACGCCGATCGCGGCGAAGATCGGCCAGAGCAGCTGACGGCTGAGCCCAAACCCGAGGGTCGCGACGAGCAGAGGCCCGAGAAATTCGATGGCGACGGCAAGACCCAACGGGATGCGCGCGATCGCCGAAAAGAAGGAGGTCGTCATCAGCGCCGATACGGTGCCGAGCGCCAGCACGCCGAGCCATTGCGCGCGGCTGTAGCGCATGATCTTCGGACGGACGACGATCGCCAGCGCGACGGAGGCGAAGACGAGCCGCAGCCATGTCGCGCCGGCCGGCCCATAAGCGTTGATGATTGGAGCCGAGAGGGCCGAGCCGAACTGGATGGAGGACATGGACATGACGCACATCAGCACGCCGGCGGCAATGCCGCCGGTCGATGGCGTAACATCCGTATGCGGGATCAAGGCCGCGCCGCCATCTTTACCACTCTCGATAATCTTCTGGTCCATGACCTCCCCCATCAGGCGAGGTTTTTTAGAGGCTCAGACTCGTGCTGGCAAATTCAAACTTTTCATCCTGCGATCAGGTGCTTTGATGCCAGGGCCACTCAGGCTTCGAGGCCCTTCAGCACATTGGCGACGTTAAGGCCGATCTCCGGCACGCCGTAGCCGCCCTCCATGCAGACGAGGACAGGCAGATCCGCGTCGGCGATGCGCTCGCCCGTGCGGATGAAATCCTGCGAGGTCAGCTTGAAGAAGGAAATCGGATCGCGCTCGAACGTATCGACACCGAGCGAAAGCACGATCGCCTTTGCGCCGAAGGCCTTGATGCGGGAAAGCGCATCGTCCAGCGCCGCCGACCAGATCTCCCACGTCGTACCGTGCGGCATGGGGTAATTGCGGTTGGCACCCAGCCCATTGCCCTCGCCCTTTTCGTCGGCATGGCCGAGGAAATAGGGAAAGGCATGGATGGGGTCGCCGTGCAGCGAGGCGGTGAAGACATCGCCCCGCCGGTAGAAGATGTCCTGCGTGCCGTTGCCATGATGAAAATCGACATCGAGCACGGCAACCTTGGCCGCGCCATGATCATGCAGGCGCTGTGCGGCAACGGCGGCATTGTTGATGAAGCAATAGCCGCCAAAGAGATCGATGCCGGCATGATGACCGGGTGGGCGGCAAAGCGCGAAGGCGAAACGATTGCCGGCATTCAGCCAGTCGGCGCCGGTCAGCGCGCATCGCATCGAAGCGAGCGCCGCCTCGTAAGACCCTTTGGTGATCGAGGTATCGGCGGCATTCGCATAGTGACCGATCATGCCGACGATGTTTTCGGGCACGCGCTGGCTGGTGCGCCTGATCGGAAAGGAATTGGCGATCGCCTCACCCTTATAGCCGGCGGCGACCCAGCGCTGCCAAACCACTCCCAGAAAATCGAGATAGGCGGGATCATGGACCTTGCGTGCCGTCTCCAGCCCGTGGGCTTCGGGCGCAACGACATCGGTGAAGCCGGCCTCCCTGACCGCGGCGAGAATCCATTCGGCGCGGAAGGGCGCCTCGAAGGGCGTGACGAGCTGGCCATCATGCAGCTCGGTCTTGGCATCCCTGAGCTTGTGATCCTCCGAATAGATGACCCGCATGTTCGCCTCCTCCATCGCCGGCTTGATTATCCTGGTGATACGAAGGCTTACATGCATCGCGCCGGAGAAAAAAGAGCGGCATGCGGTCTTGAATGCCGCTGCAAAAAACTGCACCTTCCGCCTGCATTTGATGAACCGAGGGCGTCCGAATGAAACTCCTGATGGTCGATGTCGACGGCGTTCTGGTGCACGGCCGGCCAAGCGACGGGTTGCCGCTTTTCACTCATCTGGAGCGCGATCTCGGCTTGCCGCTGGATGTGCTTCAGCAGGCTTTCTTCAAAACCTGTTGGGTCGATATCGTCAGCGGCCGCGATGCGCTGGAGCCGAGGCTTGCGGAGGTTCTTAGCAGGATCGCTCCCCATCTCAGCGCCCGCACGCTGATCGACTACTGGTTCGAAAACGACTCCCGCCTAGACCACAGCCTGCTCGAAGATCTCGCCGCGCTGCGCTCCGAGGGAACGCGGATGTTCCTTGCGACCAACCAGGAGCATATGCGTGCCGCCTATCTGATGGGGACGCTCGGCCTCTCCGCGCGTTTCGACGGCATTTTCTATTCCGCCGCCCTCGGTCATCAGAAGCCCGCCACCGAGTTCTTCCGGCTGGCAACCGAACGTGTCGGGCTTCCCGCAAGCGATATCGGCTTCATCGACGATGTGGAGGCCAATATCGAGGCGGCGCGTCAATTCGGCTGGAAGGCGATGCAATGGGCGCCGGGCTCCAAGTTGCAGGATGCCATTGCCGTCTTTTCGGCCTGAACTGCCCTGCTCAGCCGGCTATACGCTTATAGAAAATGGTCGTGTCGCAAAACCCGCCTCCGGGCCACATGGCATAATCTGGCACCACACCGACGCGCTGCCAGCCGAGGCGCGGATAGATTGCTTCGGCATCGCTGCCGGTCGCGGTATCGAGCACCAGCAAGGTCTTGCCGATACGGGCTGCCTCACGCTCCGCCGCCTCCATCAAGTGGCGGGCAAGTCCCTTGCCCCGCGCGGAGCGGTGCACCAGCAGCTTCTTGAGATCGCCGCGATGCGGCTGGTTCGGCATCTGCGCGGCACCTACCTGCACCGTGCCGACGGCCCTGCCCTCTATAACGGCGACGAGAAGCAATGTCGCGCCGCTCTCGACGCTATCGGCCACGCCTTGCCAATACGGCAACGCGTCGGCAGACCCATAAGGCTGCATGAAGCCGACGGAAGCGCCACCATTGACGCAATCGGCAAGCACGTCACAGAGATCGGAGAGCATCCCGCGAGCGTCGGCAGCGGAGAGAAGGCGAATGTCCGGCATGAAAAGATCCTTGAGTGTTATGAGCGGCCGCGATCGAGGATGACGCTGTAGCGCGCCGGCACCTCGCCGGGATTATGGAAGGCGTGGCCATCGCCGACGCCCATGAAGAGACAATCGCCAGGCATCAGCCGATGTGTTATGTCGCGATGCGTCACCTCCATCTCGCCCTCGAAAAGCCAGACATGCTGGGTCATGCCGGCGCTTGCCGAATTCGGCGGGAAGATGACGCGCGCGCCGGCGGGGAAGACGACTTCGACGACATCGACCTTCGATTCGGTTCCCGGCGGCGAGACGGCGCGTCTGACATAGCCGGTGCCTGGGTCGCGCCAGATCGCCTGCTGATCGCGGCGGGCAAGCGGCGACACCTCTTCGTCCTCCTGGGCGAAGAAAGCCGACAGCGAAAGGCCGAGCGCTGCGCAGAGCCGTGACAGCAGCGAGGCTGTCGGGCTCGCCTCCGCCCGTTCGATGCGCGAGATCATGGCGCGGCTGACGGCCGAGGCGTTGGCAAGTTCATCCAGCGTCAAGCCGCGGGCGATGCGCAGCTCCTTGATGCGCGCGCCGATCGCCAGTTCCAGATTATCATCCGCCATTGCCTAGGTCTCATGCCCATGATTCTATTATATAAGAAATACACGTTCGCATGATGGAATCAAGTATGCTTCAACATTCCCCATCGGGGGACCGGAAACGGCTAACGTAAGGTGAAGATAGCCGCCAAAAGCCTGCTTTTCCGCTTTGCGGCGCGGGGCGGCGCTGCTATATGGCGCGCATGAGCACCAATTCCACCACTCCGCTTTCGCACATCCGCAACTTCTCGATCGTGGCCCACATCGACCACGGCAAATCGACGCTGGCCGACCGCCTGATCCAGACGACGGGCGGGCTTGCCGAACGCGAGATGTCGGAGCAGGTGCTTGACAATATGGAGATCGAGCGCGAGCGCGGCATCACCATCAAGGCCCAGACCGTGCGCCTGCACTACAAGGCGAACAATGGCGAGACCTATATCCTCAACCTGATCGACACGCCCGGACACGTCGACTTCGCCTATGAAGTCTCGCGCTCGCTATCGGCCTGCGAGGGATCGCTGCTGGTGGTCGATGCATCGCAGGGCGTCGAAGCGCAGACGCTCGCCAACGTCTATCAGGCGATCGACAACAATCACGAGCTCGTCACCGTCCTTAACAAGATCGACCTGCCGGCGGCCGAGCCCGACCGCATCAAGGAGCAGATTGAGGAAGTCATCGGCATCGACGCTTCCGACGCCGTGCTGATCTCGGCCAAGACCGGCCTCGGCATTCCCGACGTTCTCGAAGCCATCGTCCACAAGCTGCCGGCGCCGAAGAGCGCAGGTGGCGAAAAGGCGCCCTTGAAGGCGCTGCTGGTCGACAGCTGGTACGACACCTATCTTGGCGTCATGGTTCTCGTGCGCATCATCGACGGCACGCTGACCAAGGGCCAGACCATCCGCATGATGGGCACGGACGCGAAGTACCAGATCGAGCGCGTCGGCGTTCTCACGCCGAAGATGGTCGCCGTCGACAGCCTCGGCCCCGGCGAGATCGGCTTCATCACTGCTTCGATCAAGGAAGTGGCCGACACGCGCGTCGGCGATACGATCACCGAAGACAAGCGCCCGACCGCCGAGCCGCTGCCGGGCTTCAAGCCGGCGCAGCCGGTCGTGTTCTGCGGCCTCTTCCCGGTCGATGCCGCCGATTTCGAAGATCTGCGCTCGGCCATGGGCAAGCTGCGCCTCAACGACGCCAGCTTCTCTTTCGAAATGGAATCGTCTGCCGCTCTCGGCTTCGGCTTCCGCTGCGGCTTCCTCGGCCTGCTGCACCTCGAAATCATCCAGGAGCGCCTGGAGCGCGAATTCAATCTCGACCTGATCGCGACGGCGCCCTCCGTCGTCTATCAGCTCACCATGACAGACGGCACCGAGATCGAGCTGCACAACCCGGCCGACATGCCCGACGTCGTCAAGATTTCCGAGTTCCGCGAACCGTGGATCAAGGCGACGATCCTGACGCCGGACGATTATCTCGGCTCGATCCTGAAGCTCTGCCAGGACCGCCGCGGCATCCAAACCGAGCTGACCTATGTCGGCAACCGCGCCATGATCACCTATGACCTGCCGCTCAACGAAGTCGTCTTCGACTTCTACGACCGCCTTAAGTCGATCTCCAAGGGTTATGCCTCCTTCGACTACAGCCTGACCGACTATCGCGAGAGCGATCTCGTCAAAATGTCGATCCTCGTCAATGCCGAGCCGGTGGATGCGCTTTCTATGCTGGTGCACCGCTCCGCCGCCGAAAAGCGCGGCCGCGTCATGTGCGAGAAGCTGAAAGACCTGATCCCGCAGCACATGTTCCAGATCCCGATCCAGGCCGCCATCGGCGGGCGCATCATCGCCCGCGAGACGGTGAAGGCGCTGCGCAAGGACGTGACCGCCAAGTGCTACGGCGGCGACGCCACCCGCAAGCGCAAGCTGCTCGACAAGCAGAAGGAAGGCAAGAAGCGCATGCGGCAGTTCGGCAAGGTCGAAATCCCGCAGGAAGCGTTTATTGCTGCACTGAAGATGGGGGATGAGTGAGGCTCTTCCCAACAACAAATTATGCGCATATAGTTTGCGCATAATTTGAGGAATGCCTCGTGACCCAAGCGACGCGAAAAGCTGCAAATTTGTCTCTCGATGAGGGGCTCGTTTCAGATGCCCGTGAACTGAAAATCAATATCTCACGTGCTGCCGAAGACGGCATAGCCCGCGCCATCAAGGCCGAGCGCGAGCGCCTATGGCTTTTGGAAAATGCCGAAGCGATCGACCAAGCCAATGCCTATGTTGAAAAACACGGCCTGCCATTTGGAAAATACCGGCAGTTCTGATGGCGAGATTTAATGTCTATCGCCTGAAACAAAGTCGAATTCTCGCGTTGGACCTTCAGTCTGACTTGCTGGAAAGACTAAGTACGCGGATGATGGCGCCACTACTCCGCGCGGAAGAAGTGTCTAAGCCAATGACACGGCTCAACCCGCAATTTACTATCGCTGGCGAGCCGTATACTATGGCGACCCAGCTGATGGCAGCTATATCGCTTATCGAAATCGGAGAATTGGTTACCGATCTCAGTCCGCACGGCGATCAGATTACCGCCGCGACCGACTTTCTCTTCCAAGGCTTCTGACCTCAGTTTCCTGCCATATATTCCTTCGTCAGCCCTTCATACTCCTCCATCGCCGGCAGCGCGGCGTAGCTGTGCCTGGCCGGTGTCGTTACCCAGGGCAGCTTCTCGCTCGTCCAGGTCTCGACGAAGGGCGTGAACCAGCTGGTGTCGTCGAGCATGGTGGCGCGGACGTTTACGAACCAGTCGACGCCCTCCAGCTTCGTGAACAGCCAGCTCATGCAGTGCGGGCAGAAATAGTGATGGATGGCATCGTTGTGCAGGCCGCCGATGACAGGCTCGCCTTGCGTCACTTCGAAACCTTGCGAGGGGATGGCGGCGCTCAGCGAATAGGGGCCGGCCGTCATGCGCTGGCAGCCTGTGCAGTGGCAGGCCATGGTCAATAGCGGCTTGGCACTGATTTTCAACCGCACCTGGCCGCAGCGGCAGCCGCCCTCGCAGGGTAGTTCCATCGTGCTCATGATATCGTCTTCTCCCACTTCGAAATCTGTTCAGGCATAGCATATCGCGACTCGATCTGCTGGTTGCCAGTCATGATGGCATGCCGCCGAAATTCTCAGGCTTCCACTGCCTGCGAAGGCTCTACCTGCGCCTCGATCGTCCGCACCCAGGCGCGTGCGATAGCGAGACCGGCCGTTTCCGCCGCAGGCGCATGCTTGGCGACCAGCTGCGGATAATTCTCCAGCCAGCCGGGCTCCCTGCACCCGATCGTTTCCTCGAACTCGCCGCGCCAGCGCTCGACCACGGCGGCATTGGCCTCGAAGTGGAACTGCGTGCCGTAGGTGGCACGACCGATGCGGAAGGCCTGGTTCGGTGTTGTGCCGTTGGCTGCGAGACGCGTGGCACCGGCCGGCAAGGTAAAGGTGTCGCCATGCCATTGGAAAATGGTGAATTCGTCGCCGACATCGGCCAGCAGCGGGTCCTGCCTCCCCGCATCGGTGAGACCGATCGTTTTCCAGCCGAATTCGTGGGCAACGCCGAGAAGATTTTCCGCCTCGTAGGCGCGCGCCAGGATCTGGCTGCCGAGGCAAATGCCGAGCACGGCCTTGTCTTCGCCCTCGAAACGGCGCATCAACCGCGCCAGCTCCGGAAGATAGGGATGCGTGTCATCGTCGCGCGCGCTCTGCTCACCGCCAAGCACGACAAGCGCATCGTAAGAGACCGTGCCCTTGGGCAGCGCTTCGCCGCCCCAGGGGCGGAACCATTCGATATCGGCGCCAGCCTCTTCGAGCGCGATGCCGAGAGCGCCGAGCGGAGTGTTCTTCATATTCTCGATGATGGCGACACGCATTGCGATAATCCCCGAACAATGTTGCAGAGAGATGAGCATGCGGCGGCGGGAGAGGCAAGAGTGCAGAGCCTTCCGCTTTTCTTCGAATCGCGAAAACGCACTATCCTTTTGTTTTTGCGCAATTCCGGACGAAAAACCGCGCTTTTCCTGAAATTGCTGGAGCTTGCAGCCGGTTAAAGCTGAGCATAGATGTCAGCAAACGACAAGGACCATGACGATGAGCGACAAGCCCCGCATCACCATTCTCTATTGCACTCAATGCAATTGGCTATTGCGCTCCGGCTGGATGGCGCAGGAGCTGCTGCAGACCTTTGCCGACAGTCTCGGCGAAGTGGCGCTGATCCCCGGCACTGGCGGCGTGTTCGAAATCCGCATCGATGGCGAGCTCCTGTGGGAGCGCAAGCGCGATGGCGGCTTCCCGGGACCGAAGGAGCTCAAGCAGCGGGTGCGGGATATCATCGATCCCGAACGCGATCTCGGCCATACCGACCGCGCCTCGCTGGAAAGCTGAGCCCACCGCTGCTCGTAGGCATCAGTCGAAAGGCGAACGGCACGGCTGAGTGCCGTGGTTGATCGTGGTATAGCGATCGGTGCCGGGATTATAGGTCCGATAGTGCTCGGCGCACCAGGTCTGGTGCTGGATGCGCCGCTGGCCCGCCGAAGGGTAGATAGGCGTCGGCGGCGTAGAGGTTTCGCGCGGCGGTATCTGAATGCGCGGGCTGTCGTAACGATTCACCCCTCCCGTATAGGGCGGCGTGATCGGAAGCGGCTGGCCGGGCCGGGTGTAGAACTGCCGCTCTCCGAAGCCGAAGCAGCCACGGGAATCGCAGATGACGGAATTCGTGCTGCTCGGCGGAATGGCATTCTTCGGAGGATTCGAAGCGGCGGCGGCGAAATCCGCCTGCGGCATCAAGGAGAATGCGAGAGCAAAACCAAGCGCGATCCTATGAAAAACAGCCATGACGATCTCCAGTCCTGCCACCATGAGGCGATGTCTTTTTCATAACGGTTTCATATTTATGTGGGATCGCGAAGGGGCAAAACCAGCACAGTGCGCGAAATGGCCGCTGTTTTCGATCGGTTGATCCTTGCGGCGGCATGCTTCATAACACCGCAATCGTTCCTAGGAGATTGCCAGTGAGCAGCTTGAAATTCGGCACCAGCGGCCTTCGCGGCCTGTCCGTTGATCTCATCGGGCGAGCCTCCGCCCTCTATGCGACGGCATTTGCCCATCATCTGCTGAAGAGCGGTCATGCCAAAGCCGGCGATCCCGTCCTCGTCGGCCGCGACTTTCGCGAGTCGAGCCCGGCGATCTCCGCCACCTGCATCGGCGCGCTGAAGCGGGCGGGTCTGACGCCGATCGATTGCGGCACGCTGCCGACGCCGGCGCTGGCGCTTTACGGGCTGCAGCTGAAGGCCGCTTCGCTGATGATCACCGGCTCGCATATTCCCGCCGATCGCAACGGCATCAAATTCTATCGGCCGGACGGCGAAATCGACAAGCAGGACGAACTGGCGATCAGCGCGGAAGCAACCGCGATCATCGATACGCTTATCGACGAGACACCTGGCAATGCCGAGGATCGCACGGCCGAGACAGAGGCGCTGTTTCTGGAGCGCAACAAGGGTCTGCTGCCGGCCGGCAGCCTCGCTGGCCTGACGATCGGCGTCTATCAGCACAGCACGGTGGCGCGCGACCTCTTCGGTCAGGTGCTTTCCCATTACGGTGCGCGCGTGGTGCCGCTCGGCCGTTCGGAAAGCTTCATTCCTGTGGATACCGAAGCGGTCTCGACCGAGACCATCCGCCTTATGAAGGGCTGGGCGCCGGAACACGGGCTGGACGCGATCGTTTCGGCCGATGGCGATGGCGACCGGCCGCTGGTCGCGAACGAGACCGGAGAGCCGCTGCGCGGCGATCTGCTCGGCCTCATCGCCGCAAACTTCCTCGGCGCCGAAGTCGTGGTGACGCCGGTCACCTCCAATTCCGGCATCGAAGCCGCCGGCTCCTATACCGTCACCCGTACCCGCGTCGGCTCCCCATACGTGATTGCCGGCATGGACGAGGCCATTGCCGCCGGCAAGGCCAATGTCATGGGTTTCGAGGCCAATGGCGGCACGCTGACGGCAAGCCGCTTCATCGTCGGCGGAAAAGCCTTCGAGCCTCTGCCGACGCGCGACAGCTTCCTGCCGATTCTGGCGACGCTCTACGCCGCAGCGCAGGCGAAGAAGCCGCTTTCGGCCCTCGCCGGCAGCTACCGCCTGCCCTTTGCCGCCGCCGACCGGCTGGAGAATTTCCCCGTGGAAACCAGCGCAGCACTGATGGCTTATCTGCGCGCCTCCGACGCCAATCTCTCGGATTTCCTCAAGCCGGTCGCCGCCGTCGCCTCCAAGAGCGATATCGACGGGCTGCGGGTTACGCTTGTGGATAACCGAATCATCCATTTCCGCCCTTCCGGCAATGCGCCGGAAATGCGCTGCTATGTGGAAGCATCGAGCGAAAGCGAGGCAAAGGCTCTGTTGGAACAGGGACTTGGCCTGATCAGCGCATGGGCTGCGGGCCGGGTTTGACACGGGCTTCAACCGCTTTTTTCGCGATTGCCACGAAAACTTCAAAAACCCTGTTGACACCGGACGGCCACCCCCTTACATGCGTGTCCGTCGCCCAGATGGCGGAATTGGTAGACGCGCAGGTTTCAGGTACCTGTGCCGCGAGGCGTGGAGGTTCGAGTCCTCTTCTGGGCACCATTTCCTTTTTTGAGAAACATTGATTTCTCAAATTTTTCAAGACTTTACGAGTTCATGAAATATAGCTTTCGGTTAGCCGGAAGTTCGATGAGCTTGTCTTGAAGCGGGCTGAAGGGATGAAAATACTCACCCTTGGCTTCCTGGAACAACCATCGTTCGAACGGCTGCTCGAAGCCGGGTATCCGACCTCTCTAAATCATTGACTGACGAATGGAAGATCGACCTAATGGGGGAAACCTTGAGGGATTTTCGATGAATCAAAAGAGCGACTGGTACGAGCTGATCGTCGGCAACGGCAACGTCAATGAAGGACTCGGGAGGATGATGGCTTTCATCCTGGCGGTTATCGTGATCCTCGCCCTGATCTTCTGGATGATCTGAGCACATTCGCTTGTTTCCCAACGCATTCCGGACGGAAACTGCTACGCATTTTTCCTGGAAATCCCCTAATGAAGGTTTTCAGCGTCCGGCTGGATGAAAAGGCCGGCTTCGCGTGCCGCCTCCAGGAAAGCCTCGCGCGATTGCTCGGCCGAAGCCTTGCCGAGGACGGCATCGAGGCACACAAGCACAGCTTCGTCCGCCGCAGGCCCGCCGTTTACCGGCCACTCTCCGCTCATGCAGTTCGCCGCGTCGAGCGCATTGGTTATGATCGCATAGTGGCCAATGCCGAGGTCGACTATGACTGGGTCGCTCCAATCACCGTGTTCCATAGCCGCACCTCCTCAACCATCGAGCGCTGTCAACGCCGCGACTGGAAACGATCCGGTGCCGACACATGCGATCATCGTCCTATGACAGCCCATGATATCAACTCCTCGCTTCAAACGATCAGGCAATAACGGCAGCGGCGACGAGATGTTCCTGGCTTGCGGGCATGCGTTACATTTTTCTTGAGGCTTCATCCCGCCCGGCGATGCGGAACGCGCGACGCTGCAGGCAGGCTTTTCCCGGCTGACATGGCTACCTCGCCGCGGGCCGGTTAACTTCATATATCCGCCACAAGAAAGCCGCCGAAACTCTCGTTCGGCGGCCTCGAGGAGGGTCGAATATCGGCGAGCGATCCTGCCTCCGGCAATGGCCTTAAAGCTTCGGGCTCAACGGCACGATGGCGGCAAAGCGCAGCCAATCCTTCTGTGCCTTCGGTGTCCAGGCCGCTTCGGCAATGGCCGGCAGGCGCGGGAAGACCAGGCGGTTGAAATAGTCGCGGGAGATGAAATTCTCCTGCCAGATGCAGGCCTGCACGCCCTTCATCAGATGCTTCAGCTCATCCGGAAAATCGCCTTCGGCCTCGTAGGCATAGGTATGGGCCGGAGGCACCGTGCCCGCCCAGCTCGCGCCAGGCTCCTGCCAGGCGTCCGCCTGCACCATGTCGAGATAATAGGCCTGGCCCGGGGTCATGACGACTTCATAGCCCTCGCGCGCCAGATCGATGCCGACCTCCGGCTTTTCCCAGGCCATCAGCAGCGTGCCTTTTGGATCGACGCCGCCGCCATGGGCGACTTCGTTCCAGCCGGCAAGCTTGCGCCCGCGCTCGGTAAGCATGGTTTTGATCCGTTTCAGGAAATAGGACTGCAGGGCAAACGTACCCGAAATGCCCTCCTTCTCCATCAGCTTGCGCGCCAGCGGCGAAGCGAGCCAGGAACCATCGGCAACCTCGTCTCCGCCGATATGGATATATTCGGAGGGAAAGAGTTCGATCATTTCGTCGAAGACCTTGGCGAGGAACTCGTAGGTCGGCTCGATCGCCGGGTTCAGGGCATTGTTCGGGAAGCCCTGCACGGAATGATAGCTGTCCGGCGCCTCCTGCCCATCTGTGAGATCAGGCAGGGCAACGAGGGCGGCCGTACTATGGCCGGGGATATCGATCTCGGGAATGACCTCGATACCGAGCGCGGTGGCGTGGGCGACGATGTCGCGCACATCATCCTGCGAATAGAAGCCGCCTACCGGCTCCGCGGCGTTGCCGAGCTGCGGCAGCAGCGGCTCGTCCGGCCCGCGCAGCACGCCCGTCCTAGTCAGCTGCGGATAGGCGCGGATCTCCAGCCGCCAGGCCTCGTCATCGGTCAGGTGCCAATGGAAGATATTGAGCTTCAGCCAGGCGAGAATGTCGAGCAGGCGCAGGACATCGTCTTTCGGAGTGAACTGCCGGGAGACGTCGAGATGGCAGCCGCGCCAGCCGTAACGCGGCCGGTCGGCGATCACGCCCGATACCGGGAAACGGAACTTGCCCGGCTCGCGGCGCGCGCCATCGAGAAGCTGTGCCAGCGTCGTCAGGCCATAGAGGCGGCCCGCCTCGGCGGAGAAGGCAAGCACGACTTCATCGCCGGAAAAAGAAAGCTCATAGGCTTCGCGCGCAAGTGCCTTTCGTTCGACGAAACGCAGCGCCCTGCCCTGCGGCGCGGCAATGAGGCTGAAGGGAATGTGATTGGACGGAAAGAGCCGCCGGAATAACGCCTGCGCCGCAGCCAGTGCCTTGACGCTTGCGGCATCGGAGCCTTCGGCCGGATAGAGCGCAACCGGAAAATCTTCGCCCGGCTTGACGTCGATCTCGGCCGGCCAGGGCTGGATCGCGTAGGGAAGCTCCAGCCTGCCTTCCGGCAGCAGCGCAGGCGGCGGCTCGCTGGCACGATCGGCAAGCAACAAATCCGAGGTGAAGACCGTAACGTGCGTGCCGTCTTCCAGCGTCACATAGGCGGATTTGGCGCCGTCGGTGCAATGCCGCGCGATCCGATGAAGAGCGGAGACCGTGAACGTCCAGCTTCCTCCGGGCGCGACGGACAGGCCGGCCGGCGGCGCAAACTCGTGAAAATTGGCGTTGCGGCGCACGAAGACGGCGTTGTGGCAGGCTTGGGGATCGACGAGACGCGTCAGCGTCGTGTAGGCGAGACGGAAATTCGTAAGAGGCGCATCCGAGAAATTGAAAAGCGTCAGGGTTAGCCGGCCGTGCTTTCCGCCTTCGGGAGACCAGGTGTTTTCGAGATGGTAGGAGGAGGGCTGCATGATGTTCCCCTTTGGCAGCGAGCTTCAGTAGTGTTCGGACTGTGAGAAAGTGTGGGCAAGCTCGGCCTGCCCTGCCGTCAGGCCGCAATCGACAGGCAGGCAGACGCCTGTTATCGCCGAGGCAAGCGGGCTTGCGAGAAAGGATACGGCGTTGGCGACATCGACCGGATCGACGACGCGCCGCAGCGCATACCAGCGCTTGGCTTCCTCGAAGACATTCGGGTTTGCGGCGGCGCGCGCTTCCCATGCCTGGGTACGCACGGTGCCTGGTGCCACCGCATTCGAGCGGATGCCGAACTTGCCGTATTCGACCGCGACCAGCCGGGTGAAATGCAGGAGCCCGGCTTTGGCAGCGCTGTAGGCGGGATGGCCGAAGACGGCCATGCCGTTGACGGAAGCGATATTGATCACGGAGCCCTTAGAACTCTTCAGCATGTCCTCGACCGCGCGGAAGCACAGGAAGGCGGCCTCGAGATTGAGGGCATTGTCCGCGCGCCAGATTGCCGGCGTCGTATCGTGGAGGCTGACGGCACGGGCAGCACCCGCATTGTTGACGAGCGTCTTCACCCCGCCCAGATCCGATGCCGCCTTCGCCATAGCGGCAACATCGGCGTCGCTGGTGATATCAGCCCCGAGCGGCACGAAACGCTCCGCCGGACCCAGCGCCTCCGCCGCCTTCCGCGCGGCGGCCTCGTCGATATCGACCAGCAGGATGATGTCGTGGTCATCGGCCAGGCGCTTTGCGATGGCGCGGCCGATATCGCCGGCGGCCCCTGTGACGATGGCAACGGATTTGCTCATATGCTTCCCTCCGATCAGGTCTTGAAAGCTAGTCTCCCAGCAGCTGGCGATCGTCGCCGTCGCGATGGGTGACGAGCTGCTGCTTGATGCGGCGCAGCGTCACCGTGGCCTGCGGCTGGATACGATAGGCGACCAGGCTGGCGAGAATATCCACCACTGCGAGATAGGCGATGCGGGTCGATGTCGGCCGATAGATATTGTCTCCTTCCGGCAAATCGACGGGCAGCGTGATCTCGGCGGCATGGGCGACCGGGCTTTCGCTCTGCGTCAGCGCAATGGTCGGCACCTTGGCTTCGCGCGCCAGCGCGAAGGCGCGCACCAGCTCGGCATTGCGGCCGGAGAAGGACGAGCCGATCAGCACGTCGGTCGGCTTGGCGGCGGCCGCCATCATCAGCTGCATGCTGTGATCGGAGCTCGCGGTAATGCGGAGGCCGAGCCGGAACAGGCGGTTCTGCAGCTCGGTGGCGATCATCGAGGAATTGCCGCCGGAACCGAAGGCATAGATCATCTCAGCGCCGGCAAGCCGGTTTGCCGCCCGCTCGATGGCAGCGACATCCAGACCGCGATGCAACAGGAAGAGCGCGTTCTGCGCCTTGGTAATAATGTCCTGGGCGACATCGGCCGGAGCAATGCTCTTTGGCTCGGGCTTCAGATAGCGCATGCCCACATAGGCGGTGCGCGCAAGCTGTACCTTGAAATCGGAAAAGCTTTCGCAGCCCAGACGCCGGCAGAAGCGCGTCACCGTCGGCGGCGAGACATCCGCCTTACCTGCAAGCTCGATAATGGAAGCGTTGACGGCGAATTCGAAATCATTGAGGACGATATCGGCGATGCGGATTTCCGATTGCGAAAGCCGGCCCCTCTCCTCCTGCATGGTCGTGAAGATATCCATCAGCCCCCCCTTATCGCTGGTTTAGGTTCGTTTGACACTTAGTCAGCGACGCGATCCATCTCAATCTCATCTATCCCGCCAGCGCCTGTGGACAGACGTGCGAGCAGATGCGGCTTGTCATTTGTTCCCATTCAGCCGGAACCGTGACATGCGATGGCCACCATGCGGTTCCTGCAAATTATTTTCTTGATACGTTGACAAATGACCACAGAAAGCGGAATTTGACCAGTGAAAATCGCAAATTATGAAAAGAATTTAAATCATGGCAGCTACCATGCGTGATCCTTTCAAGAATCCCTTCCCTGCCAGCGATACCGCCAGGCATTCGATCTGGGAGATGCTCGTTCCGCGTGATATCGATGCCTTTCTGGCCGCCGACTGGTCGATGGTCGCCGGCGATTTCGTCGAGGAAGGTTTCATCGGCATCGACAGCAAGCGCGAGGTCAGCCCGGATAAATGGCGTCTCGCCTTCCCGACGCTGTCAGCCTATCGCGACGAGTGGCTCCGCCAGGCCCGCGACTTCGCCACGCAATCCTTCGCCGAAGACGCGCGCACAGCCATTTTCACCACCACGACGCTCGAAGACATCGAGATCGAAGGCGACATGGCGCTGGTGCGCAAGAAGTTCGACGGCAGCCTCAAGAAGTCGGATGGCGGTATCGACGTTCTGAAGTGGCAGACACTTTATTATTGCCGTCTGCATGAGGGACGCTGGAAGATCTGCGGCTTTACCGGTTATCTGCCGAACCCCATGGAATAGAGGCGACAGCATTGCGCATTTTCACCGCGGCCCTTGCGACCGAGACGAATACCTTCTCCCCCATCTGCATCGACCGACGCGCTTTCGAAGCCTCTCTCTATGCACCGCCCGGCAAGCACCCCGAGACGCCGACCCTATGTTCCGCGCCGATTACCGTCGGCCGGCGCATTGCTGCGGAAAAGGGCTGGGACGTGATCGAGGGCACTGCCACCTGGGCCGACCCGGCCGGATTGGTGAATCGCCAGACCTATGAGGAACTGCGCGACGAAATTCTTGCGCAACTGCGGGCGGCGATGCCTGTCGATGCCGTCGTCCTCGGTCTGCACGGCGCCATGGTCGCGGCTGGTTATGAGGATACGGAAGGCGACTTCCTGTCACGGGTGCGCGAGATCGTGGGGCCGGATATTCTGGTCTGCGCCGAACTCGATCCGCACAGCCATCTAACGGCGAAGCGCGTCGCAGCCGCGAATTTCCTCGTCTATTTCAAGGAATTCCCGCATACGGACTTCGTCGATCGCGCTGAGGACCTCTGGCGCATCGCCATCGATACGCTGGAAGGCCACGTGAAGCCGGTCATGTCCGTCTTCGACTGCCGCATGATCGATGTCTTTCCGACCTCGCGCGACCCCATGCGCTCCTTCGTCGACAAGATCACGGGAATGGAAAAGGCCGATACGGATATCCTCTCGATTTCAGTCATTCATGGTTTCATGGCGGGTGACGTGCCGGAAATGGGCACGAAGCTGCTCGTCGTTACAGATAATAAGCCGGGTAAAGGCTCTGCAATTGCTCGTGATCTCGGGCTGGAGCTTTTCTCCAAGCGCGGCACCTTCATCATGCCGCAGATCGACGAGAAGCAGGCGGTGAGCGAGGCTCTGGCTGCTGCCTCGGGTCCGGTCGTCATCGCCGATCTCTGGGATAATCCCGGCGGCGGCACGGCAGGCGACGCAACGGTCATCCTGCAGGAATTGCTCGACCGCGGCGCTACCGATACCGCGATCGGTACGATCTGGGACCCGATGGCCGTTCAGATCTGCATGGCGGCCGGCGAAGGCGCTGAAGTTCCGCTGCGCTTCGGTGCCAAATCGGCACCGGGCACCGGCAATCCAATCGACGGCCTCGTCAAGATCGTCCGCCTCGTCCCGAATGCCGAAATGCGTTTCGGCGAGAGCTTCGCTCCTTTCGGCGATGCCGCGCATATTCAGCTCGATGGCATCGACATCATTCTGAATTCGACGCGTGCCCAAAGCTTCGATCCGAGCCTGTTTTCCGTCATGGGCATCGATCCGACAACGAAGAAAATCCTGGTCATCAAATCGACCAATCATTTTTACGCGTCCTTCTCGAAGATCGCATCGGAGATCCTTTACTGCTCCGCGGGAACGCCTTATCCCAACAATCCGGCGCGCACGCCTTATCGCCGCGCGCGGAAGGATATCTGGCCGATGGTGGCGGACCCCTTTGCGGAAGAACGGAAAGACGCCTGACATGGCTCCCAGTATCGCGCATGACATCGCCGTGGAAATCGGCCCCAAGCCGGGCGACAAGATCGACAGCCTCTCCACGCCGCGGCCTATCATCGACGAAGACCGGCTGGCTGCAAACATTGCCCGCGTGCAGTCCTACATGGATGCGAACGACCTGAATTTCCGCCCGCATATCAAGACGCACAAGATTCCCGCCCTCGCCCGCGCCCAGGTCGCCGCCGGCGCCAAGGGCATCAATTGCCAGAAGATCACCGAAGCGGAAGTCTTCGCCGATGCAGGCTTCGAGGATATCCTGATCACCTTCAATATCCTTGGGGCTGAAAAGCTTGCGCGGCTCTCGGCTTTGAACGACCGCATCGCCGGCCTCATGGTCGTGGCAGACAGCTCGGTGACGGTGGATGGCCTCTCCGACTGGTTCGCCGCCCGCAAGCCGATAACCGTGCTGGTGGAATGCGACACGGGCGGCGCGCGCTGCGGCGTGCAATCGCCAGAGCAGGCGGCCTCCCTGGGCAAATATATCGCCGGCATGAAGGGTCTCGTCTTCGGCGGTCTGATGAGCTATCCGAAGCCGAACAATGCGGCTGCGACACAGGCGTTCCTCGTTGAAGCCGTAGCGCTGCTGAAGAACGATGGCATCGAGTGCCCGATCGTCAGCAATGGCGGCACGCCAAGCCTTTTCGAGGCGCATCTGGTCACGGCCGCCACCGAGCATCGCGCCGGAACCTACATCTATAATGACCGCTCGATGGTACGTGCCGGCCATTGCAAGGAAGAGGATTGCGCCATGCATATCCTCGCCACCGTCGTCTCTCGGCCGACCGAAGATCGAGCCGTCATCGATGCAGGCTCCAAGGCTTTGACCTCCGATCTTCTCGGCTTTGCGGATTACGGGCATGTGGTCGATTATCCGGAAGCGGTGATCAAGGGGCTTTCGGAAGAGCACGGCGTCATCGACCTGTCGAACTGCACAGGTCCTCGCCCTGAGATCGGCGACAAGATCCGCATCATCCCGAACCACACCTGCGTCGTGTCCAACCTCTTCGACCAGATGGTGTTCCACCGCGATGGCGTCGTGACACGCGTCGAAGACGTGGCAGCTCGCGGTTTGGTCTGGTAGGGCGATCCCTCACCCGCTCTCGTGGTTCGAAACGGCCCAATGGGCCTCCTCACCAAGAGGGCCGATCCTCTGCGCTGTAGCCAAAGAGTAGCAAGCCGTGTCGAGGACCGGATTCGCTCCATCCTCACCCTGAGCTTGTCGAAGGGCGAGGATCCCCGGCAGCCGCCTCCCGTCAGGAAGCGGCCTGGTTCAGCAATTCCATGTCGATTTCCGTCAGCTCCACCCGACGCTCGAAGGCCTGGCCGTTCTCGTCGAAGAGGTGGCAATCGCCGAGGCGGATGCCGGTCTTGAGCGGGGTGTCCATGCGGATGGCTGCACTGCCGGGCAATGTCGCGCAGAAATTCTCGTCAATTCCGTCAGCGGTGGCATAGGCGACCGTTTGCGCGCCAAGGCGCTCCACGACCGTCGGCACGATGGTCAAAGTGAGATCGCCGTCGCCGAGCTGGACATGTTCCGGGCGGATGCCGAGCGTCAGCGGTTTGCCGACAAAGCCGGGGCGTGGCGTAACAGGCAGCAGAGCCATCTGGCCCTTGTAATCCACCTCCACGCCCGCATCGCTGACGCCAGTGCAGGTCACGGGCAGGAAATTCATTTTCGGATTGCCGATGAAGCGTGCGACGAAGGTATTTGCCGGCTTGTGGTAAAGCTCCAGCGGCGCGCCGACCTGCGATATTTCGCCGGCATTCAACACAACAATGCGGTCGGCCATGGTCATGGCCTCGACCTGATCGTGCGTCACGTAGATCATGGTCGCCTGCAATTGGCGATGCAGCTTGGCGAGCTCGATGCGCATGTCGGCACGCAGAGCGGCATCGAGATTGGACAACGGCTCGTCGAACAGGAAGATCTTCGGCTCGCGCACGATGGCGCGGCCGATGGCGACACGCTGGCGCTGGCCGCCCGAGAGCTGGCCCGGCTTTTGTTGCAGGCGCTGATCGAGATGGAGAATGCGAGCGGCATTCTCGACCTTGGCTTTGAGCTTGTCCTCCGCCATCTTCTCCACCCGCAGAGGGAAGGCGATGTTCTCGAACACCGACATATGCGGGTAGAGCGCATAGGACTGGAACACCATGGCGATGCCGCGCTTGACGGGCGGCAGGTCGTTGACGCGACCGCCATCGATCATGATGTCGCCGCTGGTCACCTCGTCGAGGCCTGCAATCATGCGCAGCAAGGTCGACTTGCCACAACCGGACGGACCGACGAAGACGATGAATTCACCGTCATTTACGTCGAGCTCGACGCCCTTGATGACCTCGAAATGACCATAGAATTTCTTGACCTGATTAAGGTGCAGCTTTCCCAAACTCTGTCTCCGCGCGGCGCCGCCATAGGGCGGGCAGGGCTAGAGCGTTTCAGCTTTTCATGGAATCTCTGAACCGCTCAAGCCTTTGTTTCTCGCAATTCCGGACGGAAAACCGCTGCGCACTTTTCCTGGAATTGCTCTAGAAAGGCCGCGCGCATTGCGCGCGGCCCGGTGGCTTGCAGACTTATTTGTACTGCTCGAGATCGGCAGCGGCCTTCTTCAGGGCGTCCGCCGGCTGAGCCTGACCTGTCACGACCGACTGGACCATCGCAATCATGACATTCTGGAAGCCCTTGTAGTCCTTGAAGAGCGGCTCGGGACCGCCGTAAGCGATGCCGTCGATGAACGGCTTCCAGGAAGCGTCCTTCTTGACGAACTCGTCAACCATCGGAGACGGGCGCAGCGGCGTCAGGCCAGCGCCGCCCTGCAGCTCGTATTCGCCCTGCGGGCCGGGAGACGTGATGAACTTGGCAAGGTCGATTGCCTTTTCCTCGACGCCGCTGCCCTTGAAGACGGCAAGGCTGTCGGTGATGAGGAGCGTGCCAGGACCCTTGGCCGAAGGGCCGAGCGGCAGCGGAGCGACACCCCAGTTGATCTTCGTTTCCTTCAGGCGGGCGGCGGCACCCGAACCGGCCTGGAGCATGCCAACCTTGCCATCGAGGAAGATGGCGCGCATTTCGTTCTGCTCGTAGGCCGTAGGTCCTTCGACGGAATAAGGCGTGATGTCCTTGTAGGCCTGGAGGGCGGCCAGCACTTCGGGGCTGTCGAGGACGATCTTGTCGCCATCGATGACCTTGCCGTTGTTGGTATAAACCCAATGCAGGAACTGGTGCATAGTGTTGTCGAAGGTCTTGGCCGAGAGACCGTAACCGGGAACGCCGGTCTTTTCCTTGATCGCCTTGGCGTCGGCGATTTCTTCGGCCCAGGTGGTCGGCGGCTTCTCAGGGTCAAGTCCGGCCTTCTTGAAGAGATCTTTGTTCCAGTAGAGCGCCTTGGTCGAGAAGGCGATCGGCGTGCCCCACTGCTGTCCATCGAACGTTACGGTATTAACGATGCCGGGATAATAAGCCTTCTTCTCCTCGTCCGTCATCGGGATCGGAACGATGAGATCGTTGTCGGCGAACTGCTTCAGCGTGCGCGAGCCGACATAAGCCATGGCGACCGGCGTGCCGGCGGCGGCAAGCGTGGTCGCCTTGTCCTGGCACTGTTCCCAGCCGACGACCTCAGGCTTGACGGACCAGCCCGGATTCTTGTCTTCCCACTGCTTGATGTATTTCACATGGATCGGATCGATGCTGTCACCGCAATAGATCCAGCTGATTTCCTTGTCGGCCGCCTGGGCGTTCACGGCGCCAAGCACGGTGGAGCCGAGCAAAGCAAGGGCAAGAAGCCCCGTCTTGAAATGGAATGTCACGTTTAAGCTCCCGTTCTCTCTGGTGGTTGATTGATTTTATTGCTTCACCGCGCCGGCGGTCAGACCGCTGACGAGATACCGTTGCAGGAAGAAGATCACGACCAGAGCCGGCGCGATGCCGACGAAACTTGCGGCCATGAGTTCGTTCCAGACGACCTCCTGCCGGCCGAAATAGGCAAAGAGCCCGACCGGCAGCGGCATGTATTCCGTCTTCGAATTGAAGGTAAGAGCATAGATGAACTGCTGCGCGTAGGCCTCAATGAACGAGGAAATCGCCACCACGACGATGCCTGGCACGGCGATCGGCAGAATAACCCGGCGCAGCGTGTAGAATTGGCTCGCGCCATCGACATAGGCTGCTTCGTCGAGTTCGCGCGGGATGCGCCTGATATAGGTGTGCAGCAGCCAGATGCCCGTGGGAATGATGAAGGCGACCCCGGGCACGATCATGGCGAAATAGGTGTTCAGCACGCCAAAGGAGCGCATGAGCCGGAAGAGCGGGATGAGCAGCACGGCGCCGGAAAACATCTTGACGGCGAGAAAAGCACCGAGCAGCAGGCCGGATCCCTTGAACTCGAAACGCGCGAAGGCGTAAGCCGCCGGCACGACGAGAACCAGCACGATGATGGTGATCGTGCCGGAGATCAGAAACGAGTTGAAGATGTACCAACCGAAGCCGGGTACGCTGGTCCACATCGTCCGATAGGCCGCAAAGGAGCCGTTCTCGGGAATGAACCGGTAGGGCGAGGAGAAAAGCTGGCTGAGCGGTTTCAGCGACACCAGGAAGCCTTCGATGAAGGGCGCCAGCACAAAGGTCAGGAAGAGCAGGATTCCGGCATAGATGCCGATGAGCTCGTACCATTTGTAGCGATGGATCATCGAAGGGTGGCTCATCGCTGCTTGGCTCCCGTGGAAAAGCGGCTCGTCAGGCGGAAATAGGCAAGGCAGAAGAGCGACAGGAAGATGCAGATCAGCACCGCTCGCGCTGCACCCTCGCCATATTTGTAGGAGCCGATCGCGGTGCGATAGGTGTCGATGATCATCGTCGTGGTTTCGCCATTCGGGCCGCCGCGAGTCAAAATCCAGATGATGTCGAAGGAATTGAAGGTCGAGATCAAGGAGAGCATCGACATGGTGACCAGCGAAGGCACCAAAAGCGGCAGGGTGATACGGCGGAAGCGATAGAAACGCCCGGCGCCGTCCGTCCAGGCGGCTTCGTAGAGATCGTGCGGGATCGCCTGCATCGCCGCCAGCATATAAAGAGTGACCATCGGCACGCCGATCCAGACGTCGGTGACGATCGTCGCCCAGAAGGCTGAGCTACCGTAGGCAAGGAATGCGACCGGGCTGTCAACGATGCCGAAACGCTGGAGCAGGCCGGAAATCATGCCGAACTGGCCATTGTACATCCAGCCCCACATGAAGATGCCGATCGCCATCGGCACGACCCAGGGCGGCATGGTCAAGACACGAAAGAGCGCACGGCCCGGAACGGCCGAATTCAGGAGTGCCGCCCCCAACGTGCCGATGATCATCTTGATCGACACGGAAAAGAACGTCCAGATGAAGGTACGGACGATGACGCCTGCAAAAGTGTCGTTGAAGATCTTCGCGTAATTCTCGAAACCGACCCAATTCGTCACCTTCTTCAGCGATGCATCGGTGAAGGAGAGGATGATCGTATCGACCAGCGGATAGGCAACGATGACGGTGACGTAGAGAAGAGCCGGAAAAAGCAGGAGCCAGGCGAAGATGACCGTGCTGCGTTGAACACCCATCTTACGCCCCTCCCTAGGCGGCTCTTGAATGAAGCGCTTCGTCGAACTCGTCCCATATCGGTCGGAGATCGACGACGGCCCTCTTCATGCGCGCCTCGTCCATTGAGAGCGCCAGAATGCCGGCTTCCAGCGCATTCTGGGTCGAGACCGGCAGGTGCAATCCGGATTTGACGTGCGCGATGATATCGGCGGCCATCTGCTCGTCGGCGCCATAATGCTGAGAAAGCGTGGTGGCGGCGTAAGTGTTTTCGATCACCTTGTTGCCGGTCAGCATCTCGTGGACATTGAGATAGCCGCGAATGAAATCGCCCTCGGCCATCCCGCGCGAGCCCATGATGGCAAAGCGGCGGAACTGATCCGGCACGTTTAGGTTGGTGTGGAAGTTCATGCCGACACCATTGGCATATTCGACGATCGCCACCTGGTAATCGATGATATCGCCGTCGCTGTCGAAAACCTTGTCCGACCCCATCCAGCCGCTCGGCTTGCGATGGAAGAGCTCGAGATCGTTGATGCCTTCCCTTGCCGGATCGTTTTCCGGAATGAAGCTCTTGCGGCCGCCGAAGCTTGCCACCCTCTCCGGCCGCGCACCGACCACGCCATTGTAGAGATCGAGGTCGTGGCAGCATTTCTCCAGCATGAAGCTGCCGGAATAATGTTCGTAGCGGCGCCAGTCGCGCATGAAGAAGGCGCCGTGATAGGGCTCGATATGCTCGGCCGCCTCGATGGAAACGACATGGCCGAGTTTCCCCTCAGCCTGGGCGGCCAAGAGATCGCGGTACATCGGCGAATAGCGCAGCACCAGACCGACATTCAGGCGCTCGTGACCGAACTTCGCCATCAGGCGGGCCAGCTCGATGCTGTCCTTGATCGTCGTGACGATCGGCTTTTCGCAGAAGATCTTGAGACCGGCTTCGAGGCCGATGCGAATGTGATCGAGATGCATGTGGTTCGGAGAGCCGATCATCAGGAGATCGATCTTTTCGCTGGCAATCAGCTCCTGAGGCGTCGCATAGGCCTTTCCGGCCGGTATGCCGCGTTCGGCCAGACCGGGCAGGCCTGCAGGCGCCGGATCGACATATCCGGCAATCTCGAAGCTTTCGTCTATCGCCTTGAAGACATAGCCCAGATAGCCCAGGCGGAATCCCAGCCCAATGATTCCAACGCGCATGCTTTTGAGTTCCCATTACGTAATTTATTTTCGTAACCTTGGGGCAAATTTTCGCATTCGTCAACGACGTTCGCGCGTTTAACCGAAAACATGAAATTTATTTTCAGACCAGGGACAAACCTACGCGACGCCGAACATGAATCCACGCTCGCCTTGATTGCGCTGCCGCTTAATCCGGCAGGGTGCCTAAGACATCATCTGTCCGGGCCGCTATACTGCCAATACTGGTAGTTCGGCTTTCTGGTGCTGCTGGAAATGACGCCATTCTGATCGCACACGTAGCCGAGACGCGGCAGACCACGATAGAACAGGCCTTCGCGAAAATAGTCTGCATACACCGTGGCGGTTCGGCACTGAAATTTCTCGTCAGCCGCCATTTTTGGCGCAGTTACGCCTGGGAGGTCCTTGTAAGGATAGACGGGAGCGACATATGGCTTAGGGAGAAGCGGGTTGTCGGCAAGCGCAGCCGCCGGCATGAAGACCGCAAGGGATAGGGCAGCAATGGCGATTTTCGACCTGGTCCACATAAATTGCTACGCTCCTTCGCAGATGCGAGCGCAACGACCATGCGCCGCATGCTATAGGTATAATAGTGCTATCGCCCCGCGCCAACGGGCCGCCTACCAAAATCGCGCGCAAGTGATGGTTCCCAGGTCGGAGACAGGGCGTTCACGCTACGTTACACCAAAGAAAATGCTTTTATCTGCAAACACAACATCTGCGTGCACTCCCTGTTTGCGACAAGTCATAAGCATGTTATATAGTATGAAAATTATCATCTTAGTTGCCGTCGCCGCGATTTCTGTTTGCAGGAGTAGTCGTCATTCTCGAACAGATTAGTCGTATCCCCCCTTTCACTGACCCCGAGGTCGCTGACGATGCCGCTCAGCAGATCTCGATCTATGTCATCAATCTCGACCGCTCGCGTGATCGCTGGGAACATCTGTGCAGTCAGGCCGTGGAGTACGACCTCAATGTTACGCGCATACCCGCTATCGACGGCCGCGTCATCGCCGACGCGGATCGCGTCGATTTCCACCCGCATTCGTTCATCTACCATAACGGCCGCAAACTTCTGCCCGGCGAATACGGATGCTATCGCAGCCATCTGCTCGCGCTTGAGCAATTTGTCGCCAGCGGCGACAGGATGGCCATCATCATGGAAGACGACGTCGAGCTCAACGAGAGGCTGA
This sequence comes from Rhizobium sp. UFLA01-1127, assembly GCF_059803845.1. Classification (NCBI taxonomy): domain Bacteria; kingdom Pseudomonadati; phylum Pseudomonadota; class Alphaproteobacteria; order Hyphomicrobiales; family Rhizobiaceae; genus Rhizobium; species Rhizobium sp. UFLA01-1127. Next base: position 55,376 of record NZ_JAUQTZ010000014.1, read on the forward strand.
TTCCGCGAGCGGTTGCCGCGATGGAATGCGTCCAGGGCGCACGTCTCGTCAAGCTCGTCAACCATCGCCTCGTCGGCTTCAAGGCGATCTGCGAGACGACTGAAAACGATGTCATCGGCCGCTGCATGCATGGTCCGCAGGGGTCGGCCGCCTGTTACATCCTCAACCGCAAGGCCGCCAAGAAGCTGCTGACGGCATTGAAACCCATGCTTCTTCCCTACGACGTCGCTCTCGAGCGCGGCTGGTCGACGGGCGTGGAAACGTTCACGACACTTGATAACCTGGTCGATTTCAGCCGGCATCGCGCCGATACTACAATCGGCAAGCGCATGCACTATCGCGCCGTAAAGCGGCACTTCCTTTTGCGGTTGACGGCGTATTGGTTCCGCACCTGCGATCAGCTGCGCCGCTGGCGTTATGCCATCAAGGCCAGACGGGAAACTGCGGCAGACCTCGGCAAGCGCTGAGCGCGGCCGCGCCGACATCTAAAACCGTCGCGATCTTTCAGATTCGCTCCATACGCTTCAAGCCATTGATTTTTTTGCACGTCGTTATCGCAGAACCATCGCGCAGTTTTGCGCGACATGCTTTGGCAGCCATGCCCTATAGCTGCGCGACATTGTCGAGGTTCGGCTGGCCGACCGCCAGATCCGTCTCGCGTTCGCGATAGACCAGATCGACCACTTCACCGCTCGGCGCATAGCCCGAGACGAGCTTCTGCAACAGGGCTCTGGCCAAGGGTATGTCGTTTTCCTCCAGTGCCGCCTCCAGAGCGGCAAGCCGCCTCGACAATTCCGGCCATGGCAGGAAATCCTCCTTGGCTTGCATGATGCGCGGGTGGCTCGTCGGATGCGGATTGTCGCCGATCAACAACTCCTCATAGAGCTTCTCTCCCGGCCGTAACCCGGTAATCTCCAGTTCTATGTCGCCATCGGGCTCGTCGCCGTCCCGCACGGTCAGGCCGGACAGTTCCACCATGCGCCGGGCGAGATCGGCGATGCGTACGGGCTCGCCCATATCGAGCAGGAAGACGTCGCCGCCCCCGGACATGGCGCCTGCCTGAATCACGAGCTGCGACGCCTCGGGGATGGTCATGAAATAACGGGTGATGTCCGGATGCGTGAGCGTGATCGGTCCGCCGTCCCGAATCTGCTGGCGAAACAGCGGCACGACCGAGCCGGAGGAGCCAAGCACGTTGCCGAAACGGACCATGGCGAAATTGGTGCTGACGGCACCGGGCTTGCGATCGGCATCCATGGCCTGCAGCACCATTTCCGCCAGCCGCTTGCTCGCGCCCATGATATTGGTCGGACGTACGGCCTTGTCGGTGCTGATGAGGACGAAATTTTCGACGCCGTAATCGCGGGCGGCTTCGGCCGCGATCTGGGTACCCAGCACATTGTTGCGGATGCCCTCGACAGGATTGTATTCGACAAGCGGAACATGCTTGTAGGCGGCGGCGTGATAGACGGTCTTCGGCCGCCACGCCTCCATGATCTGCCTGATCCGCCGGTCGTCGCGGACGGAGGCAAGGAAGGGAATGATGCGAACATCGGCGTGGCCTGCGGAGGCGGCCGATTTTTCCAGCTCGCCATGAATGGCATAAAGGCCGAATTCGCTCTGCTCCACCAGCAGCAAGGAGGACGGGCCGTTCTTGAGGATCTGACGGCAGAGTTCGCTGCCGATCGAGCCGCCGGCGCCGGTCACCATGACGACCTTGCCGCGGATATCCTTTTCGATCAGGCTGCGGTCGGGGGCGATCACATTGCGGCCGAGCAGGTCCTCGATATCCAGTTCACGCAGATCGGAGACAGCGACACGGCCCTGTGCGAGCGCCGTCAAATCGGGCATCGTCCGTACGGTAACGCGGGCCTTGCGCATGTCTTCGAGAATTTCATTGCGTCTTTGCCGGGTGGCATTCGGCAAGGCCAGAAGCACGCCCTTGATCTCGCCCGAAACCACCAGCGCCGGTAAATCGCTAGGATCGTAGATGGGCAGGCCGCCCATAATGCTGCCATGCAGATTGCGGTCGTCATCGAGATAGCCGACGACATTCAGCTCGGCGCTGTTGGCAAGAGCGCCCGCGAGCTGCCGTCCCGAGCCGCCGGCGCCATAGATCAGGACCTTGGCAAGCTGGTTGCGGTTCAGAAGACGTTGATAGGCATTGCCGAGCCAGTACCGCGTCCACATGCGCGACAGGCCGACGGCGATCAGCAGCAGCAAGGGCTGCAATATGCCGACCGTGCGCGGCACGCCCGGCACGCTGATGGCGGTAAAAATCGTCATGAAGGCGAGAGCATAGATCGCCACCGCCTTGACGACCGTCACGAACGCCGAAAGGCCGGCATAGCGGAAAATGGCGCGATAGAGGCCGAGGACGATGAAAATCGGTATGGCAAGGAGAAGAGAGACGATCGCCGGCAGCCATTCGACGCCTTCGAGAATGACCCAATCGTCGAGGCGCAGGCAATAGGCGAACCAGACCGTGAGCACGCAAAGGCTGGCATCGACCAGCAGTGCCAGCGCGCGCTTGGTGGAGCGCGGCAGCGCCAGGAACGGCAAGACGAGCTTATCCGCGGGCACCATCGGTCAATTTTCCCCGGCGCCAGTCATCGGAGCAGCACACCGCTTTTCTCGCATAGATTGTCTCACAAAATGCCATACGACGTCTAATGACCGTATCGTGCCTTCATTAGCAAGGTCCGATCATTCGCAGCGCCGATTTACATCTAGAACAGCCCGCGCACAATTGCATCCCCGATCCTGAAGAAGCTGCCTGCGCAAAAATGCGGAAAAGAGCTCACTTGCCGAAATAGGCGCGAATGATCGGGTGCCGAAACAGGCCGAGGAGAACGGCAAAAGCCATGCCGAGACCCGCGCCGAACATCGCGCCGGCAATCAAGCCGGCCACCATCATCACCTTCCGGCTCGGTCCATCCGCCTTCAGCGGCGGCTCCGCCTCGGAGATCACGCGAATATTGCTCTGCGACAGATCCTGCGCGTCGCTGGCCTGTCCGGACCGCTTCAGAAGCGATTCATAGAGGTCGCGGGCGGCAGTTGCCTTGCGCTGCAGTTCGTTCAGACCGACGAGCTTGCCCGACGTGTTGACCTGCGAAGCCTTCTGCACCGCCAGTTCCTTGGCGATATCCTGCTCGGCCCTCTGCGCCTGCTCGTAGCCGGCACGAGCCGAGGTCATCTGCCGCTGCAATTCGGCCCGGATTTCCGCAGCAAGGCTTTCCAGCGAGGATTTCGCGGCGAGCAGACGCGGATGACGGCTTCCAAGCTGGCTTTGGAGGCTGCCGACATTGGCCGCCAACGCCGCATATTGCTGCCGTAGGCTGCTCAATGCAGTCGACGTCGCCCCGGAGGAAGAATTGTCGGAGACAACATCCTCGAAGCTGAGTTTGCTGGCCGCATCGGCGCGGGCTTTCGCTTCGATCGTTTTCTGCTGGGCGGTCACCAGCATATCGTTCAGCGCGGTCAGCCGCTTGTCGGAGATCAGATTGCCCTCGACGGCCACCATGTCATTGTCGGCGCGGTAGGTTTCAACGGCCTTTTCGGCTGAAAGCACCTGCTGGCGCAGATCTTCGAGGCGGGAGTCGAGCGCCGTATTGCTGCTTTTGTAGCTTTTTGCCGCCGCCTTGCTCTCCTCCTCCATGAAGGAGGCCACGAGCTGATTGGCGATCCTGGCCGACTTTTGCGGATCGCCCGTCGTCACCTTCGCGGTCACTACATAGGTGCTGGCCTCGCGGGCAATCAGCAAGGCTTTCGCCAGCGTGGCCGCCGCGACATATTTTGCCGCCTCACCGGTGGCGCCGCCATCGAATTGCGGGTCCTGGTCGAGCTTCAGCGCATCGACGACCCGGCTGAGCACCTTGCCCGAAGACAGAATCTGCGTCTGGCTGTCGATCATCGTCGTGATCAGTTCCGGTGCCGTGGGCGCCTGCTGGGCGGAATCGGAAGCTCCGGCCGGACGGGGATCGAAATAGAGCCTGGTTTCCGCGGTGAACTTCTGCGGTATCATCGGAATGGTGACGGCGCCCAGCACGGCACCGGCGCCTGCCAAGGCAAGCACCAGGAATTTCTTTGACCAGATCGAACGAATGGCGGAGCGCAGATCGAGAAGCGGCGCATCTGCTGGAGCTTGCGGCGCCGGCGATGAGACGGCATTCGGTGCTGCAGCAATCGTCGCCGGCTCCGTCACGGGATCAGCGGCGGCGAGCGGTTCGGCCGCGGGCTGACGAGGTTTTGGCTCCGGCTGGCGCTCACTGGAAGGCTGCGGCGCACTCCCGGTCGCCGCCGGTGCCACGGCATCTATTGGGTGATCCGGGGAGCGGGATTCTGCTTCTGAAATGAAATCGCGCGGGCGCAGCAGCGGGCTGCGCGCACGCAAGCCCTGGCGGTATCCGTCAGACGGCTCGATGTCGCGCCAACCTGCGGGTTGGTCCGATCGCTTGTTTCTTTCCATTGAGCTCATGTCAGGCTTCCAACGCTCCGCAGACCTGATGCGCCCAACGGATGCAAGGAGTTTAGAAATGTTTGGCTAACGGATCATTAAGGACGCTCCGAGGAAGTCGAGACGGCGGCAGCCGCAGCCCCTTCCGTTCATCTTTGCTCAACGCGTGGCGCCTTATGAAAACTGCGCCTTCGCAGCGCAAACAGGAGCGTGCAATGACCGGACCGATGACGAGAATGATGCGTCTGGCACTTGCAGCAACGGTGGCGGTTGTTTCCATTGTCGCGCAGGCCGGCGATGGCTCTGCCGCCTCGCAGCTCTGCTATCGCGGCATCAATCTTTCCGGCGCCGAATACGGCGACCGCGACGGCGTGCCGGGCACCAACTATACCTATCCCTCGGACGAGACCGTGCGTTATTTCGCCAGCAAGGGCATGAATGCCGTGCGCCTGCCTTTCCGCTGGGAGCGCTTGCAGCCGGTACTCGGCCAGCCTTTCGACGGGACGGAGCTGCAGAGATTGAAGGATGCAGTTGCGCTCATACAGAAGCACAACATGGCTGTCGTCCTCGATCCGCACAATTTCGGCTATTACGACAAGATCCAGGTAACCCAGGCGCCGGCAACGGACCTTGCCTTCGGTGATTTCTGGGCACGGCTTGCCCTCGAATTCGCCAACCGCAAGGGCGTCCTTTTTGGCCTGATGAACGAACCGCACGATATCAAGGCGCCCGACTGGCTGGAGGCCGCCAATACGGCCATCCGCAGCATCCGTACCGTCGGCGCGCGCAACCTCATCCTCGTGCCCGGCACGAACTGGACGGGCGCACACAGCTGGTCCACCGACGTGCTGGGTGGCGGGGCCAACGGCACCGTGATGCTCGGCGTCAAGGATCCGATCGATTTCTACGCCTTCGAATTCCATCAATATCTCGACGCCGACAGCTCGGGAACGCATGCGGTCTGCGACGGCAGCGACGGCGCGAAAAAGGGTTTGCTCGACGTCACGGACTGGTTGCGCAAGAACGGCAAACGCGGCTTTCTCGGCGAATTCGGCGTAGCGGGAAGCCAGCCCTGCCTTGACGGGCTGAAGGCGGTCTTTGGCATCATGGCCGACAACAGCGACGTCTGGCTCGGCTGGACCTATTGGGCCGCAGGCGAGTGGTGGCCACAGGAAGAGCCGCTGAACGTACAGCCGCGCAACGGCAAGGACCGGCCGCAGATGAAGACGATCACGGCCGCCGCCGGCAAGAAGACGCCGCTCGGACCCAGCTGCGCAGCCGTGAAGCCAGCCGGCTGACCGACCCAGGAAAGCGTGCGGCCGGTGCAAACGGTTAGCTCTTTGTCGCGAATCACCAGACTGATATCCTTGCGCCGGCCAAAGAATGCCGTAGCCCCGGACGATAGATGAGAAGCCTTCCCGATAAACAGCGCGTCGATTATCCGATCCTGGCGATCACGCTGTTTTCTGTGCTCTACAATTGCGTCCTCGCCTATATCAATCACAACATCATGCCGCTTTCGGTCTCGCATGTGGTGCTCTGCGAAGGCTTGATGATGATCTCCAGCGTGGCCTTGATTTTCAAGAAGGGGATTTATGAGGAAGACCTGCCGATCGTCCTCTTTCTCCTCTTTACGCTGATCATCACGATCTACATCACGGTCTTCAATCGCCTGACCTTCATCGACCAGTTCCGTAACGTCCTGATCATCTTCGCCTTTGCCGGCATCGGAAGCTGGGCGAGCGAGCGAACGGTGAAGCTCGCCTTTCGCATTGCCTGCGCGGCGGTGCTGCTGTTCCTCGTCTGCGAAGTCGTCAGCACGCCCTTCTATGTCAGCCTGTTCCATCCTGGCGAATATTTCGAGAATACGCGCGGCATCAAGCAGGCGAGCTTCAATTCGACCGGCCTCTTTGCCAATGCGCTCGGCTTTCAGGGGCGCTTTTCCTTCGGCCTCATCGATCACCGCTCCTCGTCGATCTTTCTGGAACAGGTATCGCTCGCCAATTTCTGCGGCGTCATCGTCATCTACCTGCTGTCCTTCTGGCCGAAGCTCGCCTTCCTCGAAAAGGCGCTGTTCATCTCGACGGTGCTTTTGATCCTGCTCACCAACGACACCCGAACGATGCTGATCTTTTCCTGCATCAGCATCGGGGGATACTTCCTGTTTCCGAAGATACCGAAAGCGTTCGACCTGATCCTGATGCCGCTCATCATCCTCATCGGCTTCTTCGTGCATTTCATGAAGCCGGACGAGGTCGGCGATAATTTCACCGGGCGCATCGGCGTCACCATCAAGAAGATGCTGGATCTCGACATACAGTCCATGCTCGGCCTGTCGATCTCGCGCATCGGCGAATTTGCCGACAGCGGCTATGTCTACCTCATCTACGGATCGACGATCCTCGGCCTGATCGTCTTCTGGCTCTTCGTCTGCCTTTATCCCGCCGGCAGGACGGCGGCGCAAAGACGCTGCGTTCATTCACTCTCTCTTTTCATTTTTCTGAATATGATGATCGGCGGCACGGCGATCTTTTCCATCAAGATCGCCGGGCTGCTCTGGCTGCTCGTCGGTTACATGCGTGTGTCCGACAACCCGCGCGCCGTTCGGGCGCAGTCGGAGACCCTAAACGAAAGCAGAGTGCCGGGCTGACGACCGTTCGCGTCGGTAACGGCCGCGTGAGGATCGGGATGCTTGTCCAGCTGCAGTATCTGCGTGCCATCGCTGCACTGATGGTCGTCTATTTTCATTCGGTGCTGCAGGTGCCGAAGGTCCAGCCCGGCTTCCAAACGGTTTTTCACCTCTTCGGCGAAACAGGCGTCGACATATTCTTCGTGCTCAGCGGCTTCGTCATGTGGCTGACCACCGCCGGGCGCCAAATACGCCCGCTGGACTTCTACCGACGCCGGATCCAGCGCATCGTGCCCCTCTATTGGCTGGCGACGCTGTTTGCCGCAAGCGTCGCGCTCGTTGCCCCGACGCTGCTGAAGTCGACGGTCTTCGACCTTCCGCATCTCATCGCCTCGCTGTTCTTCCTCCCCTGGCCCAACCCTGCCGATCCCGAGCTCACGGCCCCTGTCGTCGTGCCGGGCTGGACGCTGAACTACGAGATGTTCTTCTATTTCGTGTTCGGCCTGCTGCTGCTCGTTCGCGAGAAATGGCGGTTTGCGGCGCTGTTTGCGGCGATGACCACGATCATCCTCATCTGCCGTTTCCTGCCCGGCGGGACGACTGCCGCCAAATTCTACAGCGACCCGATCATCTACGAGTTTCTGGCGGGTGTACTTCTTGCCAAGCTCTATCTCGACAAGATTCTTTTGCCGCAAGCCGTCGCCTGGCCGGCGCTGGCGATGGGATTCTCGTTTCTGCTGATCAACGAAACGCTCTGTGATGCCAGCACGCGCTCCTACATGTGGGGCATTCCCGCCGTCGTGATCCTCTATTCGGCCGTGTCGATCGACTTCTCGAAGCTTCCGGTCATCGCCACCCTGCAATATCTGGGCGACGCCTCCTACAGCATCTACATCACTCATGCCTTCACGCTCGCAATACTGCGCGTCGTTTGCGTCCATCTCGATATCGACATTCTGGCAAATGCGCCGATCTTCGTCACGGCCTGTATCGCCTCTTCGGCGATCGGCGGCGCCATCGTCCATGAGCTGACGACGCCCAGCCGCTGGCGGAAATGGAAAAGGAAGCGGCCGGCCGCGGCCTGACCATCATCTCCTCACCGGATTCTTGCCGTCTTCTCTCAAGACGACGGTGATACGCGGCTGGAAGACGCAATGGGAACGGAATTTTCCGCCACCTGTCATAAGCTTTGACCCACGTTCGGATCGGGAAGCTTTTCCCTGCCGGTTGATTGCGATAAGCGAACGGCAAAGATGAAGCCGTTCTATGAGGGAAGAGACATGACAAGCTATGTACTGACAGTGGCATGCAAGTCGACGCGCGGGATCGTTGCGGCGATATCGAACTATCTGGCCGATCAGGGCTGCAACATCGTCGATTCCAGCCAGTTCGACGACCTCGATACCGGCATGTTCTTCATGCGCGTCTCCTTCATCTCCGAGGAGGGCGTGGGCGAGGCGGCACTGGTGGAGGGCTTCAAGCCGATCGCGGAAAAGTTCGCCATGGTTTCGGAATTCCACGATGCCAAGAAGCGCATGAAGGTGCTGCTCATGGTGTCGCGCTTCGGCCATTGCCTCAACGACCTGCTCTATCGCTGGAAGATCGGCGCGCTGCCGATCGACATCGTCGGCGTCGTCTCCAACCATTTCGATTACCAGAAGGTCGTCGTCAACCACGACATCCCCTTCCACCATATCAAGGTGACGAAGGACAACAAGCCGCAGGCCGAAGCCCAGCTTCTGGAGCTGGTCGAGCAGACCGGCACGGAGCT
>NZ_JAUQTZ010000150.1:0-15016 GCF_059803845.1 Rhizobium sp. UFLA01-1127
CACCCGTTCCACCATCATCTTGGAAAAGAGCCGGGGAGATCGCGACCGCGATTACCCCATGTTTAGGAATTGCGACATCGAAGGTTCAGCATGTCTAAGGCTTAGCGCAATTTCTAAACCATTGAAATTGCAAGAGCGGGGGCCTGTTTCTTGCGCGAACAGATCGCAACATATGGTCCTTCTGACCTACCCTCTCTCTTGCAAAGAACTAAGACTTAGACGAGGGACAAGCCCTCATCTAAGCCTAAGTTTTTGCTTTCTCGCCCGCCAGGGGCGAGATGACCCTTCGCGCTCGCCGCGGCCCTCGCCTATTCCTGTCCCCTGGCAGCTTCGAAGAACTCTTCCGGCCCATCCACTTCGACCAATCGCTTCCGGTCGATCAGCCAGAAGCGATTGCCGACCGATCGCACGAAGCTGCGGTCGTGCGAAACGAGAAGGCAGCTTGCCTCGTTTGCCGTCAGCTCGCCCTCCAATGCCTCCTGGCCATCGATATCCAGATGGTTGGTCGGCTCGTCGAGCAGGTAGAAGTTGGGGTTGGTCAGCCGCAGCACCAGCATGGCAAGCCGCGCCGTCTGCCCACCGGACAGACGGCCGATTTCTTTCTCCTGCATGTCGATGTTGATGCCAGCGCCGACGAGTAACGTGCGGGCGCGCTGTTCGCCGAGTTCGAACAGACGCGTGACCATGCCGAGCGGCGTGTCCTTCTGAGCGAGATTGGAGAGCGCCTGATCGCTGTAACCGAGCACAAGCGACGGCGTCGGCTTGATCGCACCGCCGACAGCCTGATCGGCGATGGCCTTGCGGATCATCTCGACGAACCGCGTCTTGCCCGCGCCATTTTGCCCGAGCAGCACCATGCGATCGCCCTGGCAAATCCACTGCTGGCCGGTCTTGAACAGCAACGTACCGTCAGGTGTCGTCACCGAGGCATCCTCCAGCGTCAGCAGCACCTTGGCGTGGATACCGCGATTGGCAAGCTTGATCGATCCGGAAGAGCGCTCGCGATAGCCCGGCCTCACACTGTCCTCCAGCTTCTCCGCCCGCGCCTTCAGCTGCTTCGTCTTCACGGTCAAAAGATCGCTGCCGGAATTGACGCCGAGATTGTAGAGCTTGGCCGCCTGCTTGCGAAGCTGCTGCGCCGTCTTCATCTCCTTCTGGTAACGGCGCTCGTCGGAAGCATCGACCTCGTCCAGCGCCGCCCGCGCGCGGCTGTAAGGCAGAACGTAAGTCTGCGACTGGTCCTGTCGCAGGAACAGCGTCCGGGTGCAGACGGCATCGAGGAAAGCCCGGTCGTGACTGGCGATAATGACGGACACGTCCCGCGGCAAGGCATTCAGCCAATCCTCCAGCAGCGCGATCTTGGCGAGATCGAGATGATTGGTCGGCTCATCGAGCAGCAATATGTCGGGCTCCGTCACCCAGACCCGGGCAAGCATGGCAAGCCGCTGCCAGCCGCCGCTGAGCTGGGCAAGCGTCCTCTCCCGCATCGCCGCAGGCACATCAAGCGAGTCGAGAGTGACATCGACACGCCAGCTTTCGCTCGCGACCTGCTCCTTCGGCAAGGCCTGAAGGACGGCATCATGGAAGGAAATATCGAGCAGCGTCGCCGGTACGCTCTGCTCGACATAACCGGCGCGCAAGCCCCGGGCGCGCGTAATATCGCCTGTGGTCGGCTCCTGCCTGCCTGCTATACAGTTGAGCAGTGTGGTCTTGCCACGCCCGTTCGCGGCGACGATACCGATGCGGTCACCGGCATCCAAGGCAATGCTGAGATTGGAAAACAGAGGCGCACTCATGGTGGCGCCCAGATTGCGGAGATTGATCAGAACCATGGTCTTTTCCGGTCTCGATCGAGCATTTCGAGACATCGCCGACGGCTCCTTTTGCCGCGTTACGCCGATGTCGATGGCCACAGGCAGGCCAATGCTCGAAAACATGTCATGACGCGGCCGCGCAGATGCACAGGCTCACGTCGCCCAAGGGACAGACCAGAAGGAATGAGTGAGTAACAGCCTCTGATCAGCCCTGCAAACGCATCTGCAGGGCACGAGTCGGACCGAACTGGCGAATATGCCAGGCTATCTTGGTCATACGGTCCTCCTCTCTTTTTCTCTCGACGGTTAAAGACTGCACAGTTCGAATAGCATTGAACGCTGCGATTTACAATTGCGGAAGGCTCGGCGGATGCCACGCAGGAGGGCAAGAAGGGGCGACACCGAAGCATCGCCCAAGTTTGCTGCATCGATGAGCCCGATTAGAACCTCTGAGTCAGTGTCAGCTTGAAGGTTCGTCCGGGCTCGGAATAATAGGCCGCAGGCTGCGTTTGCGAACCGCTGTAGGATGGCGCGTTGAGCGCATCGTAATAGGTCTTGTTGAAGATGTTGTAGATGCCGCCGCGGATGCTGAGGCCCTTCACCTGCTCCGGCTCCCACCAGCCGGTGAGGTCGAAGATGCCGTAGCCTGGCGTGCGCAGCGTGTCGCCCGTCTTCTTCGGTTCGCTAGTCGCGGTGATGAAGGTCAGGTCCGTCCCCCAGACCTCGGCCGCATATCCGACGGTGAAGGCCGCCTTGGCGGGAGCCACGGAATTGATCCATTGACCGGTATCGGAATCCTTGCCGTTCACATAGGCGAGCGCGCCCTTGATGTGGATACCGTTGTCGAACGCCTTGTGCGCGTTGACCTCGACGCCGAACATGCGGACGTTGGCCCGGTTGAAGTATTCGGTAATCCCGAGCGGATAGGTGCCGGTCGGATCGGCCCGCGACGAAGAGTCGATGAAGTTCTTGTATTTGTTATAGAAGGCGCCGAGATGGCCGCCGAAATCGTCATCGCCGAGGTTGGTGCCGATTTCGACGCCGTTGCTGGTCTCCGGCTTCAGGTCGGGATTGCCGTAGCTGACATAGCCGCCAGGAACGCCATAGTTGACGTAAAGTTCGCTGACATTGGGTGCGCGGAAAGCCATCGCCCACCGCGCGTAGAACTCGACATTATCCTGCGGCTCATAGGATGCACGCAGCTTCGGCGAGAACCGGCTGTCGGATTGGCTCGACGGCAGGCCTTGATAGTTGGCGCTGTCGCGATAGGCGGCCGTGTTCTTCGGCGCGTAATCATACCAGTCGAAGCGCAGGCCCGGCGTCAGATAGAAATTGCTGGAGCCCAGTTCGATCTTGTCATCGATAAAGGCGCCGACGCGCTCGCCGTCGACATCGGGCATATCGGACTGATTGGTATGAAGGAATGCGCAAGTGGCACGCCAGCGAGGAAGTGCGCAGCTATCGCCGCCCGCCGAGTACTGGTGGACCTTGCTGAATGCGACATCGAGGCCAAACGTGACCTCATGGTGCAGGCTGCCGGTATCGAAGGACTTGGACGCATTGCCGTTGAAGCCGATGCTGCGGTCCTCCATATCATTGCGGCGCCAATAGTCGCCGATGACGGAGGTGTAGCGATAGCCGTCGACGCCCTCTTCGCGCAGCACGTTCTGCCAGTAGAAGACGGCATTGGCGGTGTCGAAGAGGGAGCCGGCACTTTCAGCGTCGTATTTGTAGTCGAGCGAAACCCGATTGCGTTGGATATTGTCGGTCGTATCGTAGTTGCCCGGACGGAAGTTGCCCGTCAGGCTCTGCGAATGCATCGCATCGATGTCTTTGTCCTTGTTATAATGCTCCGCCGTGACGCCGAAGGTGCCGATATCGGTATACTGGCGGATCTTGAAGAGGCCGCTTCTCTGATTGTGGTCGGCCGGATCGGCCTTGGTGCGCTTGGTCGAATAGCCACCGACATCGGCATTGTTCTCAAGCTCGTGACCATGCGCATAGCCACCTTCGAACAACACGGCCGTATTGTCGATGCGTTTGGCAACCGCCGCTGAGCCGCCGAGGCTGCGGTCGTCGCCATTATAGCCGAACTTGAAGATGCCGCCCCAGGTAGCGCCGGGCGCAATCAGATCTTCCGGCTCCAGCGTACGAAGCACGAAGGCGCCGCCGAGGGCGCCGGAACCGGCTCGGCTGGAATCGGCGCCGCGCACGACGTTGGCACTCGAAAGCGCGTTGAAATCGAAGCTGCTGGCGCCGCCATCCGCCCCGCGGGCGACATCGAGCATGAAAGGAATTCCGATGCCGTCGATCGTCGTCAGCACGCGATCGTCGCCTAGGCCACGAATGTTGACGCCGCCGGTGGTGCGGTTGAAGCCGACGCCGACCTCGGTGCTGCGGCCGAGATCCTCGATACGCGTGATCTGCTTCTCATCGATTTCCTTGGCCGTCGTCTCGGTGGCGGTCGGAGAGTCGGCAAGCACATCCTTGTTTGCCTTGCCTTTGCCCTTCACGACGATCGGTTTCAGATTGGTGATGCGATCGCTCTTGGGCGCCTCGCCTGCCGCCTCATCATTCTGAGCGGTTTGCGCAAAAGATGCCGTCGCCAGCCCAAGGACCAGAAACGCGGTGCATGCCAACAGGACCGAGCGCGAGCGTCGGACAACCATAACCATTCCTTTCGAATTGCTTCACCGGGCTGGCTGGTTGCTGCGTCAAAAGCAGGCAAGGGGCTGGCTAGGTTATCTTGTTAACGGGCGGGAAATATTTCGCCTTCTTTCTGCCGCATAAAAAACATGAGTAGTATTGTCAATATATTCACCATCCGTAATCATGAATAAAATTATCATGTTTAAAGGCAGGGAGCGAACGTTGCTGAATTGCAACGAAATGACGGCCTCGCGCGTTCTATCGGCATCATCATTAGAATTGGCTGAATTACTTGATGCTGTTTAGAATTGTTTCATTTGTTTCTGCCGCCATTCTCCTCGCGGCCGCCTCCCTCCCCCAGACCGGCCCGATACCAGAACAAAAACCGGATCAGGAACAAGTTCAGCCGGATGGCATAGCACCGATCCCGGCAGAAAAACCCACTGCATCACCGGACAAACCTGTTCTTCCAGCAGAAAAGCCGACGGCTCAGCCGGAAGACAAGCCGGCGTCACAGCCAGGCGAGCAGACGACGGGCCAGATGCAAGGCCCTCCCCGCCCGCCTTTGACCGTCGCGTCCGAACCGGACGAGGAACACCAGGCCTGCCTGAAGGAACTGACCGCTCTCGGAGCAACCTTCAAGGAGATCACCCGCATCGACGACGGCAATGGCTGCGGCATCGACAAGCCGATCGCGCTAAGCTCCCCACTGCCGGGAATAGCGTTCAAGCCTGAAGGGAAAATGCGCTGCGAAGCCGCTCTCGCTTTGGCCCAATGGGTGAAGGAAAGCGTCATCCCGTCCGCCGCTGCATTGGACAATGGGAAGATCGTCACGATCAATCAGGCCTCGACCTATGTCTGCCGGCTCCGCAACAATGCCTCCACCGGCAGGATTTCCGAGCATGCCCGCGGCAACGCCATCGACATCGCGAGCTTCACCTTCGAAAACGGCAGGACCGTCGCAATCGAGCCGCGCCGTGAAGACCCGACGCTGACCGGCGCGTTCCAGCGTGCGGCCAGCGCTTCTGCTTGCCTCTATTTCACGACCGTTCTGGATCCGGAGAGCGACGCCGCGCATGAAACACATTTCCATCTCGACGTGATCGAAAGGAATGGCGGCTTCCGCTATTGCCATTGAAATGCGCGCGGGACTGTTCGCGACGATCTTTGAGCCTCGTCAAACCCCGAGGCCTGCTTTCGAGAACCATAGGTCTCTATAGATCGCAACTGCCGTTTCATCCGGCGCTCGCTCCTGAGTGAGCCAAACCGACTGGATGGAACGAGCCTCGCCGCCATCGGGCATTTTTGTGGATTGAGCTGGATCGGAGGCCCCGATGCAGGGAATGAAGTAGGCCTGCATCAAGGCGCGGGCGCTGAACCCCTGCTCCCGGCGTGTGATCATCACGGCAAGCCCGACCTTTTCGTTCGCCTGCCAAGGTATGATGATCCGGCCGCCAAGGCGCAGCGCCTGCAACCACGATATCGGCGGCGCCACGACACCGGCATTCACATAGATGAGATCGGCCTCCGGCAGCTCCCGAGTCGTCGCATCGGCGCAGATGACGGAGATGTTCTCGAATGAGGCACGATTGTCGCGGGTTCGGCTGGCCAACGCCTCATCGATCTCGACAGCATGAATATGACCACCCGGCGTCACCAGCGTCGACAGAATGGCCGTGTAATATCCAGTCCCCGTACCGATGTGAATGACCGTCTCGCCGGGCTGCGGCGCTACGGCACCCAGGAAGGCGGCATGGAGAAACGGCTCGCCATTGTTGATGCCCTTGGACTTGTCCAGGGCGACCAGAACGTTCTGGTAGAGGAACGTAGGATCGGCGTTTGGGGTTTCCAGGTAGTGGCGACCGGCCCTGATCTGCCACGGCCCCGGCCCCATGAATGCCTCCCGCCTGACGAGGCGAAAGGCCTGCTCCAGCCTTTCCTCGGAAGAATTACTGGCGGCGGCCATCATCTTCGCATGGAAATCCCGTATCTCATCCAGACTTGCGCGGCCGTCAGCAGTCACGATCCGTCTCCGTCTTAACGATGCTTGGATCGTGCCGATTTGTTTCGGATTTCGCCAAGGTCAATACGTTAGATATCCTACCAAAATTGGATGACAATAGATGCGGGCGAAGCTGCCAAGCCGGCACTTCCAGACCGACAAGTGGAATCAGATTCTGAACTTAAAACAGTCCCTCGATGTAGCCTTGATCATTGAGGAAAATCCTCTCCGCCGCCGGCGCCTTCGGCAGGCCGGGCATGGTCATGATCTCGCCGGTGATGACGACGACGAAGCCTGCGCCCGCCGACAGCCGCACCTCGCGAACCGGCACGATATGCCCTTCCGGCGCACCGCGAGTGTTCGGGTCGGTCGAGAAGGAATATTGCGTCTTCGCCATGCAAACAGGCAGATGGCCATAGCCCTGATCTTCCCAGGACCGCAGCTGATCGCGCACTGCCTTATCCGCCGTGACCTCGCCGGCATGGTAGATCTTCGAAGCGACGATCTCGATCTTCTCCAGCAGCGGGAGATTGTCGGGATAGAGCGGCTGGAATTTCGCCTGGCCGGACTCGGCAAGCTCCACGACCTTCAGCGCGAGATCGACGATGCCGGCCGACCCCTCGGCCCAGTGCCGGCAGAGGATCGCCTCCGCCCCGAGCCGCGCGACATAATTCTTCAGCGCCTCGATTTCGGCTTGCGTGTCCGAGACGAAATGATTGATGGCCACGACCACGGGCACGCCGAACTTGCGGACATTGGCGACATGCCGGCCGAGATTGGCGCAGCCCTTGACCACAGCCCCGACATCCTCCTTGCCGAGATCGTCCTTCTTGACGCCGCCGTTCATCTTCAGCGCCCGCACGGTCGCGACGATAACGGCGGCATCCGGTGAAAGCCCGGCTTTGCGGCATTTGATATCGAAGAACTTCTCCGCTCCGAGGTCGGCACCGAAGCCGGCTTCCGTCACCACGTAGTCGGCAAGCTTCAAAGCGGTGCGCGTCGCGATCACCGAATTGCAGCCATGGGCGATATTGGCGAAGGGGCCGCCATGCACCAGCGCCGGATTGTTTTCCAGCGTCTGCACGAGATTCGGCTGCATGGCGTCCTTCAGGAGCACGGCCATGGCGCCGTCGGCCTTCAGGTCGCGGGCGTAGACCGGCGTTCGGTCACGGCGATAGCCGATGATGATGTTACCGAGCCGCTTTTCCAGATCCTTGAGGTCGGATGCCAGGCATAGGATCGCCATGACTTCGGAAGCAACGGTGATGTCGAAGCCGCCTTCGCGCGGAAAGCCGTTCGAAACACCACCGAGCGACGATACGATATCGCGCAATGCGCGATCGTTCATGTCCATGGCGCGGCGCCAGGTAACGCGGCGAATATCGATATTCTGCTCGTTGCCCCAGTAAATGTGATTATCGATCAGCGCCGCGAGCAGATTGTGCGCGGAGGTGACGGCGTGGAAATCGCCGGTGAAATGCAGATTGATATCTTCCATGGGGACGACCTGCGCATAGCCGCCGCCCGCCGCCCCGCCCTTCACGCCGAAGCATGGACCAAGCGACGCCTCGCGCACGCAGACCACCGCCTTCTTACCGATGCGATTCAGGCCGTCGCCGAGGCCGACCGTGGTGGTGGTCTTGCCTTCGCCCGCAGGCGTCGGATTGATCGCTGTGACGAGGATCAGCTTTCCGTCCTTCTTTCCGGCCTGGGCCGCTATGAAGCCGGCCCCGATCTTTGCCTTGTCATAGCCGTAAGGTGCCAGATCTTCCGCCGGGATGCCGAGCTTGGCTCCTACCTCGATGATCGGCAGCTTCTTTGCCGCGCGGGCGATTTCAATATCGGATGCCACCGTCACCATAAGACACGCCCCCAACATACGGTCATTTGCCTGTCGGGATAAACCAATATCCATCCGGTGTGAATAGCGGCGGCATAGCCTCTCGCGCGAAACGCTCCGCGTCTTGCTGCGAGATGGAAGCGTGCCTATTTACCGGGTCCAAATCTAATCCGAGACAGAAGGAAGAAATATGAAATCCCTGGAATTGCTGGTCGAGCGCATCATCCTCTCCAGTCGTTGGCTTCTGGTGATCTTCTATCTCGGTCTTGCAGCCTCGCTCGCCGTTTATGCCGTCTCTTTCATCTTCAAATTCTATAAGGTGACGATCAACGTCTTCCAGTATGACGAAGCGGATATGATCCTGGCTATCCTCGGCCTCATCGACGCCGCCCTGGTTGCAAGCCTGATCGTCATGGTAATGATTTCGGGCTACGAGAATTTCGTCAGCCGCTTCGACGAAGCCGAAAATGGAGGCGAGGTTTCCTTCATCGGCAAGCTCGATTCAGGCAGCCTCAAGATCAAGGTCGCTTCATCGATCGTCGCCATTTCCTCGATCCATCTGCTGCAGATTTTCCTGAATGCCACTCAGTACGACAACGCCAAGCTGATGTGGTTCACCATCATCCATCTTGCCTTCGTCGTCTCGGCACTGCTGCTGGGATTCCTCGAAAAGATCATGGCAAAAGCCAAAGCCAAGGTCGGCTGACGCCGAAACGAGGTCTACTTGCCGGCCATCGCCGCCGTTGCATTTGTCACCGGCGGCGGTGTTGCGCAATCTGGGATCGATTGCCCGTCCTTGCAGTTGCGTGCGGAAACGAGCGCATCGGCATCGGCAAGCTCCGTCGTCAGTTTCAGGTTCAGCGCTTCCATCTGCGAAATGAGATGAATTCCGCTCGGCTCCGTTCCGAGCATAACATCGACAAGCCCTCTGTCGATTCCCATCTTGTCGAGGAACCCGACCAATCGCGCCCGCTGCGCTCTATCCAGCTTCGTCGTATCGTATTTGCCGACGAACTTGCGTCCGATCTCCTTCCTTGAGAGAACCTTGCGCTTGCCATTCACCATCTCGTATTCGGTGCGGTAGCGGACGCGGACCTCGCTGTAGGTCGTGGTAATCTGATGAACGCCAAGAAGCGCGAACGGGCTGGAAACGCGCTGGACCCCGCCTGCAAAAAACAGCGGACACGCCGAGAAGCAGATCGCACCGGAAGAAAATGCCTGCCCCTTGATAGAACCGTCCGTCGCAATCGCAGAAGAGCAGATCGGCTCGGCATAGGAACATGCCCGAGAGCGGGTGCGGCCAACCGCGATGGAGAGCTTCTGTTTGCGGATGGTGCGGGCCATTTCCATCGCCGCTTTCACATCGCCGCCGGGCGAACTGACGACAACAGGCAATTTCTGGTCACCGAGCCGTTTCAGGAACCGCTGCAGCTTCTTCGGCGTATCGGCCATGATCTGCCCCTCGGCAGATATCCAATCCGGACATGTGTTGTCGGCCCGGCATTGCCCCATATCGCCGTGAACGAGCAGGAACTGCATCGGCTTGCCGCCGGTGACGCCGGCAGGCTCGGCGGACACAGGTGAAGCCAGCAACAGCGAAACGGCCGTCACCAGCCACAGCACCGATTGACTGCACCGCGCCGCAAGCAGCGGAAAGAAGCGAAGATTCATGAGGTATACGCCTGGAAGCGATTGCTTTGGCAAGACCGATAGCAACCGCTTTGGGCCTTCGCAAGACACGCTCACGCTGCGGCGCATCATTTGGCGAAACTCTTGGCGATCTGTGTTGCAAGTCCTGCAAAGAAGAGTTCCAAAAGGCAAGATCGACCGCCGCGGAATCTCTGAAGACGAGCGTCCGATCAACGGCGCCGCTGACAACATCAACGAAACAGAAAAGCCGATGAAGCTAGGCGCGAGCCCGTCTTGGATCAACTCCCCGCCTCCCGTCGGTCGGCATGATGATGTGCTGAACGTCGCTTCAAGCACCTTCTGATATCGCAAATATGCCTCGTACTGCTGCGCCCTCAAAGCGGCAAGCGACGCCAAATGTATGGTCCTGGCGCCATATATGCAGCGGAAGAGCAATTTCCGCACATATTGCCCATTTTGGGCGAAAAGTTGAGAAAACCATTGTATTCCAATATTAAAATATATGAAAATAAAATTATTTCTGGCCCTGTGGTATTTTTGCGTCTAGCATTCACTCATAAATCCGGTATTTCATAACGCTAACACGCTGTGGGCGCCGCTACTCCATGTCCTATATCATCACTGCCGAGAGACAATTGTTGCTGTCTGCCGAGTTGGCGGCGGCTCGGACGCAAGCGGCCTTCGCGCTGGCGCTGGAACGGACGGGATCGGCCTTTGGCTTTAGCCACATGGCTTTCATGAATGCCCCGGTTCCCGATGATACGATGATGATGCCGCTGCTCATCGAAGGGACAATGCCCGCCCAGTTCGTGCGTGAATTCGATCGCCACCAGCTCGTCCGGCGCTGTCCGATGCTGCAGTGCACGCGCGACTCGGTGATGCCGCGCTTCTGGCATCTGCTGGAGAAAGGCTCCGAGACGCACGCTGATCTGCCGCATGAGCTTCATACGCTGCTGATCAATTATAATTGTCCGATGAGCGTCATCATCCCAATCAACTCCCCGGATGGCCAACGGCTGCTCTTCTGGTTCATGGGCAATCGCAACAATCTCAGCCAGAGCGAAATCAACGAGCTCACGCTGATCATGCTGCAGGCGCTCGATTCCTATAATTGTCTGAAGCGAAACGATAGCGCTGCACCGCACTCGCTTTCGGCCCGCGAGCTCGAAGTGGTTCGCTGGACAGCCCAGGGCAAGACCTCGGTCGAGATCGGCCAGATCCTTTCGCTTTCCGATCATACGGTCAACGCCTATATGATGAATGCGATCAAGAAGCTCGATTGCGTCAACCGCACGCAGCTCGTCGCCAAAGCCATTCGGCTGAAATTCATCAGCTGATTCTTCCAAGCCCCAATTCGAAATCGGGTTCGGTCGACTAGGGCCACATATCCGTTAAAGCTATTTCAGGAAATGGTCGCAGCGGCTTTCCATCCGGAATCGCGTACAAACAATAAGATAGAACAGTTCAGGGTTTCCGTGAGGAGCCAAGCCAAGGGCCAAAACGCGCTTAACGGCCACCCAAAACCGTGCGGATTTCGACGAGGCTCGATCGCACCCGCAGGATATGGAATCCCATGGTTGCGAGATGGCTCGGCATGAAGGAGCTGTCCTCGGGTCCGTTCGAAATGATGAAGGGCTGAATGCGCAAGGCTGCCTGCAATTGCGTTGTGACGTCAGCCCAGAGCGCGCCGACGTTGCGCTCGGCGATCACCTGCTGGAAATCGGCGCGCGCCGCGGTCAGAATACCATAACTGGCGTAGAGCTGGCCGTAGGCAAACCAGAAGCGGTCGTCGGCTCGCATGTCCAGCCAGCCATAGCTATGATCTGCAGCCCGTCTCGCCAATATGTCGGCCGTGCTGCCAAGGTCGTTGGCAATATGGTCGACGAACTGCAGGAGATTGTCGGCGCGTCCATCGAAGATCGCCTTGCAGTTGCCGAGGTCGGTGTTGAAGCTGCGCAGATTGGCCATTGCAGTACGATAATAGCTTGGGCTCGGCGTCTTCGGCCCAAAAGGATGCAGACCGAAATACCAGCTCGATTCGTCGAATTGCAGATTGCCGCGCGCCTTCTGCAGATCGCTGTTGATGCCCGACGTTCCGCGCACGCGGCCCAGCGTATCGACCAGCTCCGCCGAAGTGCGCCGAACCACCGAGTTTATGCCTCGCTGAAAGGAAGCCTTGTTGTCGAGGAAGGGCGTATCGTCCCACGATATGCCGAACAGCCCGAGCTTATAGAGCAGCATGGAAGAGATCCAGGCATTCTGGTTGACGTTGAAGTCGATCAGATCGGTGGCAACATCGACGACAGCCGAGGTCTGGCAGGTTTTGGATGCGGTTGCGGCAGCCTGCTGGCCTTCCGTTGCCGGCAATTCCTGCCCGGCGGAGTATTTGCGCTCGGAGAATTTGTAGACGTCGGGATAGGCCGTATTGAACCCGGTCCAAACCTGCGTCTGCCAGATGAAATAGATGTAAAGCAGAGCCAACAGCGCCACGGCGGCGGCGAGCGGCAGCTTGATCATCCAGTTGCGTTGCCGATACCAGCCATGTGCCGCAAGAAATGGCCACGCGATCCCGACGAAGACCAATCCGATCCATCGCGCAATGGCGGTCCGGATGCGCTTGAAAAACGCCGCGATCGAGTCGAGCATGGACACGTCTCCTAAACCACACCGCGCATCCTGCCACACGCGAAGGACGCACCATACTGAGCCTGCGGCAACGGTCTTTCCGAAAACCTTCTCCGGCTTCCGCACCATAAGGCCTTATTGCCACTCGCGTTCCAGCAAATATGTGTTCTCAGGAAAAACAACAACAGTCTGCACAGAATTTTCGACGCCGGCCAGCAATCAACCCTCCGGTTGCGCTTCGTCCGCCGCCCTGTCCATCTCTCTGGGCGCAGGCAGCAGGTGCGGCTCCAGCCGCCTCGTGAACACGGCATCGACATGTGCCTTGCGTGCCGCCAGGCCCTGCCCGGCCAGCACGTTCGCCTCGAAGGACTGGATCAGGCTCTCGACCGCGGCCGTTCGCGCGACCGTGGCTGATGAGGGGCTCGCTTCCGCTGCCAATGCCTTGAGCAAGGCAATGCGCTGCTCGATATCGACAGTCAGCTTGCTTGCCATCGCACTGATGGCGGCCACTTGGCCGTTCAAGGCAGCCGCCAGCCTTTCGTAGATGTCGATGAGGCGCTGCCGTACCGTCCGGCCCGACTGAAGCCGCTGCTCCTGCCCGCGGATATCGTCCTGCTCGGCAAGCAGCGCGCGATAATCCGCCTCCTGCTCGGATTGCAGATCGGCATGGCGCGAGGACGGGCGGTTGCGTCGCTGGTACATGAGCTTCTCGGTCAAAGCATCGGCCCGCCGCTGCATCTCCTCAATCTCGAAGTCAACTTTTCGCCGGCGCTCTATGACGCCTTCGAGATGGAGTTCGCAATCATGGAAGCAGCGTGAGAACGCGGGCCGAGCCTCCTTGAAGAGAAGATCGAGTTCCGCCGAAATATCCAGGATTGCATCGAGATCGGCCGCGATTGCCTCCGGCTTCATGGGGGTTCGCGCCACCGTCCTTCCAAGCAAACTCGCATTTTCAAGGCCGACCTTTTCATCGAACCGCCGCCGATGCTGCATATCCGCCTGTTCGGTTGCGCGATCCAGTTCCTTGACCAGCGACAGGGCCAGCGATTTCCAGCGGTCCAGCAGCTCGGTGGCCTCGCGCACCAGAGCTTCCTCGACAGGGAAATTGATGGTTTCGACGCGCTCATCGCCCCTGGCATGGCCAGCCAGCACCGCTACAGCCGAGTTCGCGGCGTTTATGGCGTCTTCAAGCGTCGCACGCGCCTTGTCGAGCATGTCATCGAAGGAATGAGACTTGACCATGGAAGCATTCTCTCCCCTGCCTCTGGGGCGAGACTAGCTGCTTCCGCCGGCGAAGAAAATGCTCGAAACAATTATTGCGCAGCGGCTGGATTTTTCAGATAGGCGATCAGATTGTCGAGGTCTCTGTCGCTCTTCAGGCCGGGGAACGTCATCCTGGTGCCCTTGACCAGGGACTGCGGCGCCGGCAAATACGTCCGCAACAGCGTTTCATCCCAGACTTTGCCATCCGCCCCGAGTGCTTTCATAGCCGGCGAATAGATATAATTCGGTGCGCTTGCGACAGGCCGCCCGACGATATCAATCAAGGAGGGACCGACGCGATTGTCGGGCGCAGTGGCCGTATGACAGGCGCCGCATTTCTTGAAAACGACGGCGCCTGCGACCGCATCTCCATCCGCAAGCGCGGAAGACGCCGGGGCAAGCACAATGGCCGCCGATACCAGACAAAGCAGTCTCATCGTCCCTCCCGATCAGGCCCGGCTTCAATCTGCGGCCAGATGCCGGCCGATGTCACGGCCGGATGATGGCGTTCATTCGCATGTAATCGCCTCTTCCCAATGATGGCGGCACAGCGAGACATATTTGTCGCTGCCGCCGATCTCGATCTGTGCTCCCTCGCGCACGACCTTGCCGTCGGCACCCAGCCGCACGACCATTGTCGCCTTGCGTCCGCAATGACAAATCGTCCGCACCTCGCGCAATTCGTCCGCGATGGTCAGCAGCTCCTGCGACCCGGGAAACAATCGCCCATGAAAGTCCGTCCGCAACCCGTAGGTCATGACCGGCAGTCCGAGACGGTCGACGACATGGGCAAGCTGCCAGACCTGCTCCCGCGACAGAAACTGGGCTTCATCGACGAAGACACAGGCCAGCGGCTCGCCGGCTTGCATCTCCTCGACCATTGCGTAAAGATCGTCGCTGATATCGAACGGTATGGCATCCATCGTTAGGCCGATACGGGAGGCGATCATGCCCCGGCCGGCGCGATCGTCGAGCGCCGCGATAAAGGCCGCCGTGCGCATGCCGCGTTCCTGGTAATTGTAGGCGGCCTGCAGCAGCATGGTCGATTTGCCGGCATTCATCGTCGAATAATGGAAATAAAGCTTGGCCATGACATTCTCCAATGAAAGAACACAAGGGGTAGAACACCTTCAACCGGTGGCCTTTCCCTGGGTTCGGATGTGGTTTGACCGG
>NZ_JAUQTZ010000151.1:0-14891 GCF_059803845.1 Rhizobium sp. UFLA01-1127
GATGCAAGTGCGCCCGCGTCCGCCTGCTATCCGCTGCTCCCCTTCGGCAACCGCATCCGCAACAACCGGTTCACATTCGAAGGACGCGACCACCAGCTTCGGCCGAACACGGCATCGGACCCTTATTATCTGCATGGCGACGGCTGGCAGGGGGAATGGTCCATTCTCTCCCGCAGCGGCAACGAACTGCAGATCGGCTTCCGCCATCGAAGGGAAAATACGCCCTACAGTTACGATGCGAGGCAGACCATCGCCCTGTCATCCGAAGGGCTGACGCTGCAGATGAGTGTGGAGAATACCGGCGCGGAGGCGCTGCCATTCGGGCTTGGCTGGCATCCCTATTTCCCGATGACTCCGCAAACGACGCTTTTCGCACCGGCGCAGCGATTTTGGACGGAGACCGAGGGCTTTTTGCCGGGAGAACGCACCGCTGTTCCGGCAGATCTCGATTTTTCCCGCCCGTCGCCACTTCCTCGCCGCTGGGTCAACAACGGCTTCGAGGGATGGAGCGGCGAAGCGCGGATTGTCTGGCCGGAGAGGCACGCCAGTCTGCGGCTGACTGCCGACGCATCGATCAGGCACGCCTTCATCTTCGTCCCCGACACAGACCTCAACCCAGCATTTCGCCACGACTATTTCTGCTTCGAGCCGATGTCCCACCTTGCGAACGGCCATAACCTTCCGGATCTGGGGGATCTGAAAATCCTGCAGCCCGGTGAAAGCCTTGCAGGGTCGATCCACCTGCGGCCGCGAAAATATCCGGAATAGCCCGCGACCGCTCATCGCTGAAATTTCGGATCAAGCCGAACGAGGAACACCGAATGCCAAATCGCCTTTCAGGAAAAAGAGTCTTCATTACCGGCGCCGCACAGGGGATCGGCCTGGCAATCACCGAGGTTTTTATCGCCGAAGGCGCGCATGTCTTTCTCATCGACCGCGATGAAGCCCTTCTCGAAGCGACTGCTGCCAAGCTGAAGGAGGGAGGAGCCGTCGTCGGCTATCAGGCGGCCGATATCGCCGATGCCGTCGCCATCGGCGAGGCCGTTGGTAAAGCAGCGGCGGAGATCGGCAGCATCAATGCGCTGGTCAACAATGCCGGTGTCAACGTCTTTGCCGAGCCGCTGCAGCTGGCGGACGAGGATTGGGACCGCTGCTTCGACATCAACCTCAAGGGTGCCTGGAATTGCTGCCGCTCCGTTCTGCCTGATATGATCGCCCGCGATGGCGGGGTTATCCTCAACATCGCCTCGACCCATGCTTTCACTATCATTCCGCACACGTTCCCCTATCCTCTCGCCAAGCATGCTCTGCTTGGCATGACTAAGTCGCTGGGGATCGAATATGCGGCAAAAAATGTGCGCGTGAATGCCCTGGCACCTGGCTATGTCGAAACGCAGAAAGTCATCGACTATTGGAGCAGTTTTTCCGATCCGGAAAAGGCAAAGATAGAAACCTTGAAACTGCATCCCGGCAGGCGCATCGCCACCCCCCGGGAAATTGCGCTTGCTGCCGTATTCATGATTTCAGACGAGTGCCCCTTCATGAACGCCACCTGCTTGACGATCGACGGCGGCCTGAGCGTGCTGCAGCACCAATGACAATTGAAGCGCAGGTGCGTCCCGATGATGCCAATCCGAACTGACCGGGTTTGCCTTGCGGGCGTTGCAGAGAGGATGCCAGGACGCCGGAATCGCGATCGAATGGCGACCGCGGGGGGAGCCGCGCTTTGGTGGGCACATTGAGCGCCTGATCGGCACGCAGATGGGGAGGCTACATCTGCTGCTCGGCACAGCGTTCAGCAATGAAAGAGAGCTCGGCGACTACAATTCCAAGCGGCATGTGGCACTGACCTTAAGGGAACTCGAGCGCTACCTCGCGCTTGATATCGTCGGCTCCTACCATCGGTCGATCCATAGTAGTCTAGGCGCCATTTCGATTTCGTTCGCATCCCCGCCCATAGCGACACTGTCCCTAACGGCAGATGAACCACACAAATTGAGGAAGAGCCCAATTACGTGCCAAGCGACACCATGCGATGAGGCCGACGACATCAATTTCGACAAGCCTTCCCATCTTGTCTCGATGGGGAACGACGCTTTCTATCGACTACGTAACGGCATGGAAAAATCCAAGGTCGCGGCGAATGCCCGCACGGTCCTCTTCCGTCGCCTTCACGCGCTCTTCATTCGACCGCACGGCAAAGGCCTGATCGCATCCACCTTCAACTTATGCTGCCCTGATCCGTGCCGTACTTCTGAGTGCGAAGGACTGGTCGGTGTTGCCGTCAATCTGAAATTGGTTGACGAGATCGCGCAACCTGCTCGCCTCATTCGACAAAGATGCGGCCGCCGCGGTCGATTGCTCAACCATCGCCGCGTTCTGTTGAGTGGATTGATCCATTTGGTTGACCGCAGTGTTGATTTCGGCAAGTCCGGTGGACTGCTCGCGCGCTGAAGTCGCGATCGCCGCCATCAGCTGATTAATCTCAGATACATGGTCACTGATCGATTTGAGCGATTGGCCCGTCTCAAGAACAAGTTTCACCCCATTGTCGACTTCGACTGAGGACTTCTCAATGAGGCCCTTGATCTCCTTGGCCGCTGTTGCCGCCCGCTGCGCGAGTTCGCGAACCTCTTGAGCGACAACCGCAAAGCCCTTACCCGCGTCCCCAGCACGGGCAGCTTCGACGCCTGCGTTAAGCGCCAGCAGGTTTGTCTGGAAAGCGATTTCGTCGATAACACTGATAATATTGGAAATCTGCTGCGAGCTTTCTTCGATACGCCTCATCGCTTGTTCGGCTTCAGAAACCACCGACGCGGAACGTTCGGCACTGACATTGGCCTTCTGTGCGACGTTGCGAGCCTCGTCGGTTCGCTTGGAGGCTGTCGTAACGTTAGCTGTGATCTCATCGAGGGCGGCCGCTGTCTCTTCCAAGGAGGCCGCCTGTTGTTCCGTACGCTTGGAAAGGTCTTGTGCTCCCGATGCGATTTCGCGCGTTCCGCTGTCGATGCTATGCACCGTCTTCAGTACGGCACCGATCGTTGAACCGAGCTGTTTGAGGGAGGCATTGAAATCCGCGCGCAATTGCTCGTAATCCGGGGCGAACGGCTCTATCAACTCGAAGGAGACATCACCGCCAGCCAGGCGCTTCAATCCCTCGCCCAAGGTTGTCGTGGCGAACCGCAGCTGTCGCGTTTCTTTCTCGATACGCTCCTGTTCTGTTGCACGAGCCGACTCCGCGTGGCTCCGCGATGTGAATGCCTCCTGCTCCAATCGAAGAACATTTATTGCGTTTTGTCGGAACACCTCCACTGCAGCGGCCATCGCGCCAATCTCATCTGCGCGGCCGGCGTAGGGAATGGTACTTTGCAGATCGCCATCGGAAAGAATTTTCATGGCGGCGGCAATCCGCCGGATCGGATTTGCGATACCCAACATCGCAAATACGCTGCCGGCAAAGGCAACCAGGATCGCAAGAGCTGCGATTATTGCTGTTTCCGTAAACGCTGAGCTTGCCGTAGCGCTGCTTCCGATCACGTAGGTTTCAGCCTGGCCCAGGATGAAAGCCACCAGGTCTGCAATCTTCTGGCCCAGGAGATCAGATTGCGGCTCCATCTTATCTCGGAAAAAACTGACTGCCTCGGCGCCCTTGCCACCGTCCTGCAGTAGGACGAGCTGTTCGGCGAGTTCATTGTACTTCTTAAGTTCCGAGTTGACCTCGTTGATCAGTTCGCGGCCCCGATCGGTGCGGACACCTTTTACATATTCATCTATGGCGCCCTTCACCGCAGAATCCATGTCATCGATCAACTTTGCTGCCGCGGCCCGCTTTTCTGGCGATGCCACCAACAGGTAGCGAGCGTAAGCCAGCTCCAGATCAGAGAAGTTTCCCTTGATGTCTCTCGCGGTGACAAGGCGCTTCATCCAAAAGCCACCGATTTGCTGCGTATTGCCGTTCAGCGCCGAGATCGTGCTGAGGGAACTATAGGACAGCACGATGAGGAAGACACTGATGACGGACAAAACTGCAATAAGAGTCTGCTTGACACTCGGGCGCTTCATTCGAACCTCCAGCTCCTGAGGACGACCGCGCGGGTCGGGTATCCATAAGAGTTCGCCCGATTTGTTGATTTAGAATTAACTTTACTCAATACAGAGGTGACGCGCTGAATTATCTTGTCGGATTACAAACGTTGCTTAGAAACCGACTTCAACGATACTATTAGATAGTTGTATTTACGGGCGGGCTATAAACCAGGATATTCTTGCGTCGACCTCTGACATCAATATTGGGATCGGATGTGTTCTTCACTTCTTCATTCATCTGATAGCGACTGAGAGTCTCCTTGAAACCTGCTTTACTTATCGAACTAGGCGTTCCACGCGTCGATGATCGCCGTGTCGTCAGCGGCATTGTCTATGTCATCAAGCATGGCCTGCAATGGAAGGATGCGCCAAGGGATTACGGGCCGCACAAAACGCTTTATAATCGCTTCATTCGTTGGAGCCGCCTTGGCGTGTTCGGCCGCATCTTCGCGGCGCTGGCCGGTGACGGTCCCAGGCCCGAGCGCATCATGATCGATGCCACACATCTGAAAGCGCATCGCACGGCCGCAAGCCTGCTCAAAAAGGGGATGTTCCCCGTCGTATCGGGCGAACCAAAGGTGGACTGGACTCCAAACTACACACCGTCTGCGATGGCGAGGGACGCCCGATCATCATGCTGCTCAGCGAAGGCCAGATGAGCGACCATAAGGGCGCTCGTCTCGTGCTGAATGTATTGCCCGCGGCCAAGACGCTGATTGCCGACAGGGGTTATGACAGCAAGTCATTCCGGGAAGCCTTGCAGGCAAAGGGCATCGAACCCTGCATACCTTCGAGCCGAAGCAGGAAGGTTCCATATCCTTACGATAAAGGGCTCTACAAGAAGCGTCACAAGGTCGAGAACCTCTTCGCCAAACTCAAGGACTGGCGGCGCATAGCGACGCGCTACGACCGATGTGCGCATACTTTCTTCTCAACCATATGCATCGCCGCAGCCGTCATCTTCTGGCTTTGATTTAACGAGGCCTGAACCTAGAGGCAACAAGGTAACGACCTCCATCCGCCCAACCAAACTGTCGGGAAATCGTCAGCAGTGCGGGAATGTTTGCCGAGCCGGTTAATAGAAATCGGCAAGGCCGCCGATCGTTGTCGACGGCTTGTTTTATGGCGCGAAGCAATTCCGGTGCACGCTGCACTTCGTCTAGAATGGCGGTATCGATCGGGCGAATGAAGCCGACTGGGTCGGTCTTTGCTGACAGTAAGGTCGTTTCGTCATCTAACGTGACATACGGACGATCTGTCTGGAGCAGGGTTCGGGCCACCGTTGTCTTGCCGCACTGACGTGGTCCGTTAACAAGTACATCTGGCGTATCTTTCAAGCCAACCTTAGTTCGGTCGGCTACGCCTCGTGGATAAAGGAGGTTAGAGGGACTTTCCGCTTGCAATCTATCTTTCCTCCTGGGCTCTACCAAATCCCAAGATAGCCGGCGCGTCCAAGTCGGAACTTACATGCGTCCAATTCGGATTTCAAACTTCGTCCAATCCGGAACTTGCAGCCGTCCGTTTCGGATATGAATACGTGGCAGCTATCGAGAAGAGCAAGCAAGGCCTATTAGAGTCCGCTCAACGGAATGACCGATTTGCGGCCGATTGGGGTGGGAGCGGGAGCCTTCCATCCCATCGATTTCGCACTCTTCTTGTTCCAACCCCCTCAACGCATTGACCGGTAAATTTACGTGCGCCACTTTTTATTGTGACATGAAGCGCAAAAAACTTGCCTGAAATTTACCTCTCCGGTTGCACTTCTTTTGATGTAGACGCATAACGGCCACCAGCAAGTGGAACGAAGCCCGGAAATTGGTCGGCCTTGATGAAAAAATTGACGCATAAGACAATGGAGGACTTCGCGAAGTCCTGCGGCGTTTCGCGCCCCACCCTTTCCAAGTATTTCGACGATCCAACCAGTGTGAAGCCGGCGACGCGCGCGCTGATCGAGGCGGCGCTTCGCTCCTCGGATTATCAGCCGAACCTTTATGCACGGAACCTCAATCGCAAGCGGACACGCAATATCGGCATCCTGGTTCCCGCCCTCACTGACCCCTTTTATGCCGAAATGGTCAATCGCCTGGAATTGCGGCTTCGCAACGAGGGCTATTGGCCAATCGTATTCTCGTCGCATGGATTGCAGGAGCTGGAGGCCGAAGCGGTCAACACCATGTTGTCGTTGAAGGTAGCCGGTGCGCTTGTCGCACCCTTGGGACTGAAATCCGATCCGCGCGCCTTCGAACGGCTCGCGCAGAACCTGCCCATCGTTTACTTCGACACTTATATCGAAGGCAACACGCCGTTCATCGGCAACAATAATTACCAGAGCGTCGCGACGATCGTGGAATATCTCTGCCGGTCGGGAGATGTACCGGCCTATCTCGACATACCCCATGTCAATCATAACTCACCGGAGCGGCTGGCCAGCTATATCGCCACCATGGAAGCCGCCGGCTTCGAACCTCTGGTGATCCCTACCAGTACCGCCTACACATGGGAGTTCGAGCGCGTCGGATACGAACGGATGGACGGACTGTTTCGCGCGAGATCTCTTCCGCGCAAAACCATTCTTTGCGCGAATGATCGCCTCGCTTTCGGCGTGATGTCGGCGGCCTTCGCGCATCGGCTGAAGGTCGGACGCCAAAAGGGCGATGATCTGCGTGTCGCCGCCCATGACGACCATCCCTTGAGCCGCTATATTTGCCCGCCGCTGACGACGATGGCGCAGGATTTCGCAGCCATGACGGCAAGCAGCGTCAGCACGCTACTGACGCTGCTCGGGGAGCCGGGCGCCTCGGATCAGACGATCGCGGGCAAGGTCAGCTTGGATGGAACGCTGGTGATGCGGCAATCGGCCTGAAACGATATCCGCCGTACCTTTAATGCGGAGCCATTTCGAGGCTGCGCCAGGCGGCAACGGCTTCCTCGACCGCCTCCCGAGCCTCCGCAATATATCTACCCATCGATACGAAGCCATGGATCTGTCCTGGCCAGTGGCGCTGTACCATGCGCACTCCCTCTTTCCGCAAACGCTTGGCATAGGCTACGCCCTCGTCGGCCAGAATATCGTGTCCAGTGGTAAGGACGAAAGCGCCCGCCGCCGCGGTAACGGTCTCGGCGAGCAACGGCGAAACCCTCCGATCGGCAATATCGGCTGCGGTGCGGACATAATGATCGCGAAACCATCTCATCGCCGAGGCGGTCAAGCCGAAACCCTCGGCATAGCGGCGATAGCTATCGGCCGTCGGCGAGGCCTCGGTGTTGGGGTAGATCAGCAACTGCGCCGCAAGCGGCGGGGCATCGCCGGCGCGCGACATCAATGCCAGCACCGCGGCAAGATTGCCGCCGGCGCTATCACCGGCGACCGCGATCCGTCCAGGATCGATGCCGAGATCGGCGGCGAATTGCGCAGCAAATGCTAAAGTCGCGGCACAATCCATCACTCCGGCGGGAAACTTGTGTTCCGGCGCCAGCCTATAGTCCGGACAAATCACGGTGCATCCGGCAAGATTGGCGAACCATCGGCAGATTTCGTCATGGGATTCGAGATTGCCGATCACCCAGCCGCCACCATGCAGATAGATCAGACCGGCACCATTCTTCAAGGGGGCGCCGATGCCACGATAGATCCGCAAGGTGATCGGACCATTCGGGCCGGCGATCTGGCGATCTTCCACAGAGGCAACCGTCTCTCTCGAACCTTGAACCGTCACGCAGCTTGCATCGTAGTCCGCGCGAGCCTGCTGAGGCGTGCCGGTTTCAAATGGCCGGCCATTCGATCGACTGATCATAACCAGAATGCGCCGGGCGCTCGTATCCAGCCTTTCCATTGGATTGCCCCTCCTTGGAGTATGATGCCGAAAAGTGTGACCGGTTTTCGGACAACATCTTGCTCCGCTTCGTTGATTCCAGAGTGGATTCAGCTCTGGTCGCAGTCAGTCCAAAAGACTGCGCGCTTCATCCTCGCCAAGACGCGGCGGCGGGATCAGCTCCGCACCAATGCTGACCGGCTGCCCGCTTTCGCCGGATTGGAGAATGGCCTCCATGATTTCGAGAACATGGAGTGCGAGGTCGCCCGATGCGCGGGGCGGCCTGCCCTCCTTCAGCGAGCGTGCGAGATCGGCGACACCGAGCATACGGTAATTCGCCCGGTCCGGTGCGGCGTAAGGCCAGTTCCTCGCACCATAAAGCTCGTCGTCGCTTTTGAAATCACGCCAATCGGCGCCACGTTCCGACAGCGACACCGTTCCGCCGAATGTGTCCGGATCGGGCAATCGCAGCGAGCCTTCCGTGCCGTGCAGTTCGATTGGATGATTGGAATGGCGAAAGACATCCCAGGAGGCGCCGAAATTTACGGTCGCGCCGGATTGGAATTCCAGAAGCGACAGGATGTTTGTGGGAGTGCCGACCTTGAAGCGCGTGTTCTTGAATGGGCCTTCGGCGGTGATCAGGCGTTCTTCCTGACCTTTCGTCGCCATTGCCATGACCCGCACGACCGGGCCGAGCAGGTTCACCATCATGGTCAGATAATAGGGACCCATATCGAAGACCGGACCGCCGCCCGGCTGATAGTAGAATTGCGGATTGGGGTGCCAGTGCTCCATGCCGCGCCCCATCATGAAGGCGGTGCCGCTGACCGGACGGCCGATCGCGCCCTCGTCCATCAGGCGCCGCGCCCGGCGGCCTGCCGCACCAAGGAATGTATCGGGCGCGGAGCCTAGCTGCAGCCCCTGCCGCTTGGCTTCCGCGACGAGAACGCGGCCGTCGGCCGCCGACGTTGCAAGCGGCTTTTCCGTGAAGACGTGCTTGCCGGCTGATAGAGCCGACATGGTGACGTCGAAATGGACTTCGGGAATGGTGAGATTGAGCACGAGGTCGACTTGAGGATCAGCTAGCAATTGGTCAACACTAGAGGCGCGAATGCCATATTCTCGGGCACGCAGCGCTGCCGCGTCGGGAGATATATCGGCGCAAGCACGCAATTCGACGTCGGCAAACAGCGCTGCATTGCGCAGGTAAGTCATCGAGATATTGCCGCAGCCGATAACGCCGATGCCAAGTTTAGTCTTTGAATTGTCACTCATATTTTCCAATCCTCCCTGACGCACCTCATTTGGATGTCACGTCTCGACGCAATCCGAAGGCTGACTCGCGGATTGATTTAAAGCATCTTATTTCTTGACGCGCGATAAATTTTTATGAAACATGTGCGAATACTGGCGTGGAGGTATGGAGGTCGCCAGTCTTCCTGGGAGGGAAACATGACAGATTTCAAGAAGACGCCGGCTCACTCCAAGAGCGCCGGACAAACGATAATGCTCGATCGTCGTCAGCTGCTCTTGGGTGCTGCCAGTGCGGCAATCGGCACGGCAACCCTTGGTGTTGCCTCGGGCCTCGGCATCCGCCCGGCTCGCGCGGCCGATCGGACGGAAATCAGCTTTGCCAGCGCCAGCTTCTTCGGCAAGGAAGGACTTGGCGAGCTGGTCAAGGCTTTCAACGAGTCGCAGAGCCGCATCACCGTCAAATTCATCGAGTTGCCGCCGCCGAGTTCGTCGACGGAAGTCTATCAGGGGCTCGTCCAGCAGCTTGCCCGCCGCAATGGAACGCCCGACGTTTTCAGCCAGGATGTGATCTGGATCGCGGGCTTTGCCTCAGCCGGCTGGGCCTTGCCGCTCGATGAATATTTCCCGAAAGACAAGCGCGCCGATTATTTCCCCGGCACGGTGGCTGCCTGCACCTATGACGGCAAGTTGACAGCGCTGCCATGGTTCGTCGATTCCGGCATGTTCTACTATCGCAAGGATCTGGTGGAAAAGCACGGCGGCAAGGTGCCGGAAACCTGGGCCGACATGGCGACGATGGCGGCAGAGGCGCAGAAGGCCGGCGACGCCAAATTCGGTTATCTCTGGCAGGGCAAGCAGGCCGAGGTTCTCGTCTGCGACGCCGTGGAAATCATTGCATCGAACGGCGGTTCCATCCTTTCCGCCGATGGGAAATCCTCAGTCATCGGCGACGACGCCGCAGTCGCCGCGATCCAGTTCCTGTATGATACCATCAACAAGACGAAGATCAGTCCTCAGAACGTGCTCTCCTGGGACGAAGAGCCCTCTCGCCAGCCGTTTACGTCGGGTGAAGCGATGTTCATGCGCAACTGGTCCTACGTCTATCCGATCGCGCAGGATCCGAAGGCCTCCCATGTCGTCGACAAGGTCGCAGTCGCGCCATTGCCGCATTTTGCCGGCGGCAAGAGCTCGGCCTGTCTTGGCGGCTACCAGCTGGGCGTCAATGCCAACTCCAAGAAGCGGGAAGCGGCGATCGAATTCCTGACCTGGATGTCTTCGCCGGAAACCCAAACCCGGCTCGCCCTTAATTTCGGCCTCGCGCCTTCACGTCCGGCGATCTTTCAGGATGCGAAGCTGAAGGCGGAGCAGCCGTTCATGGCGAGCCTGCAGAACGTCTTCACCGGCGCCACGCCACGGCCGATCACGCCGCAATATGCCAAGGTGACGCTGGCACTGCAGTCCAGCATCTCGAAGGCACTGGTTAGCGGCAACGTCAAGGCGGAATTGCAGGCCGCCGCAACCCAGATCAACAAGATCGTCGGTTGATATGGCAGTGACGATGACGGTTGCCGTTTCCGAGCAAACCCTGGGCAAATCGAGGGCGCTATCAAGCGCCCTCTGGCCCTGGCTGTTGCTGCTGCCAGCGTTTCTTTCGCTCGCGTCGGTGTCCTTCTATCCAATCGTCAATGGCGTCTATCTGTCCTTCACCAACCGCTCGCTGATCACCCAGGACAATGATTTCATCGGCATCGCCAATTATGCGCAACTTTTGGCTGATCCGTCGTTCTGGAATGCCTGGTGGCACACCATCTGGTTCACGCTGATCTCGACGTTGCTCGAGACATTCATCGGCCTGGCAATGGCGCTCATCCTTTGCGAGACCTTCGCCGGCCGGGGCATGGTCCGCGCCGCCATGCTCGTGCCCTGGGCCATGCCGACCGTGGTGACATCGAAAATGTTCGGCTGGCTCTTCGACGGCGAGCACGGCATCGTCAATTTCATCCTTCTGCATGCCGGACTGATCGACCAGAACGTCAACTGGTACGGCTCCCCCGATACGGCGCTGACGACGATCATTCTTGCCGATGTGTGGAAGACAACGCCGTTCATGGCGCTTCTGCTGCTGACGGGGCTGCAGACCGTTCCGAAATCGCTGATCGAGGCGGCACGCATGGATGGCGCGAGAGCCTGGACCACCTTCTGGAAGATCCGCCTGCCGCTCCTGATGCCGACGCTGCTGATTGCCGGGCTTTTCCGCGCGCTCGACGCCTTTCGCGTTTTCGACCTGGTTTATGTGCTGACAGGCGGCGGGCCGGCCGATTCAACCGAGACGCTTTCGACGCTGTCCTACAAGGTGCTCTTTTCGACGCTTCAATTCGGCTACGGCTCGGCGGTCTCGACCGCCATGTTCATCACGGAAGGGCTGATCGCCATCGGCTTTTGCGTCTTCCTCATACGCCAGATCAGGAGGACGACATGAATGGAGACCGCTCAATCTTCCAAAGCTTTCTCATCTATCTTGGCGCCCTGTTCATCCTCATCTGGTCCGCAGGCCCGTTCATCTGGCAGTTTTCGACATCGCTCCAGCTCGACAAGGCCCTGACCGAGGGAACGCCCTCGCTCATACCGAACCCCTTCACGCTGGAGCATTACTACAACGCCTTCGTCGAAAAGGGCTTGCATCACTATGTGCTGAATTCGCTCGTCGTTTCACTTTCGACTACTGCTCTCTGCCTGATCGTCGGTTCGCTGGCCGCCTTTTCGCTTTCGCGCCTCGATGTGAAAGGTCGCTTTGGCATCCTGGCCGTCATTCTTTCGGTATCGATGTTTCCGCAGATCGCACTCGTCGGACCGCTCTATCTCATCGCCTCCGATCTCGGACTGCTCGACACTTATACCGCGCTGATCATCACCTATCTTGCACTGGGACTGCCGCTCGTCACCTGGGTCCTGTTCGGCTATTTCGAAACGCTGCCGCGCGAGATCGACGAGGCAGCCCGCATGGACGGCGTCGGCCCAGCCGGTCTGCTCTGGCATATCATCCTACCGATGTCATTGCCGAGCCTGGTCACGACGGGCCTGCTTGCCTTCATCACCGCCTGGAACGAGTTCCTCTTCGCGCTGGCCTTCACGTCGGACAGCGACAGCCAGACGATCCCGGTCGGCATCGCCAATTTCACCAACCAATATTATGTGCCTTGGGGAGACATCGCCGCCGCATCGGCCGTCGTCACCATACCGCTCATCATCTTGGTGCTCTTCTTCCAGCGACACATCATCGAAGGCCTGACCCAAGGCGGAATCAAGGAATAGAGGGAATGCGCAAGGACATAAAAGTCGGCTGCCAGACATTTACATGGGAAATGCTCGGCAAGGCCTGGACGGGAACGACAGACGATCTGTTGTCGGCGATTTCCGCAGGCGGTTACTCCGGCATTGAAATCACCGACACCATGATCGGCCGCTACGGCGCGGACCCGTATGCCTTCGCAAATGCGCTGAGGGATTGTGGCATGACCCTCGTCTCCTTCGCCTTTGGCTCCAAGAGCGGCTTTACCGTCGCCGAGGCGCTGAAGGATGACCTTGCGACAGCAAAGCGCTGGATCGACTATGCCGCACATTTCCCGGGCGCACTCGTGTCCATCGGCTCAGCAACCGTCGTTTCCGACGGCCGGCGAGATGACAAGTTCGCCATTGCCGGCGAGTTCTACAATCGCGCCGGAGAGCTGGGCAAGGCAGCCGGCGTTGAGGTCGCCGTGCATCCGAGCTCGCATCACAACACGCTGCTGTTCGACCGCGCCGATTACGACCGCATCTTCGCTCTGCTCGACCCCAACCTGGTCGGCTGGGTACCGGATACCGGCCATGTCCTGCGAGGTCATGCCGACATGCTTGACACAATGCGCACCTATCAGGACCGTATCCGCTACCTGCATCTGAAGGATGTCGATGCGCAGGGCCGATGGGCGATGCTCGGCAAGGGCGTTCTCAATACGCCGGCCGTGATCGCCCTCGTCTCCGCTGCTCCGCGCTTCAATGGCTGGCTGGTGCTGGAGGAAGAGTCCGAGAGGGCCGGCGCCGATCCTGCCGCCGCCATCAAAGCCAATCGCCAAACGATGCGCGGCTACGGCGCATAAGGAAGAGAACCATGATCGAAAAGGAAAGTCGCCGTCTTCGCGTCGGAGTCCTCGGCTGCGGACCGATCGCGCAATTCGCGCATCTGGAATCCTGCGTCAAGGCGAGGAATGCCGATCTCTATGCGATCTGCGATGCGGCACCCGATCTTCTGGCCCGCATGGGCGCGACCTACGAGCCGCAGAAGATGTATGACGATTATGATGCCATGCTGGCTGATCCCGAGCTGGAGGCCGTGATCGTCGCGACGTCTGACGCTTACCATGTACCGATGTCGATCAAGGCGCTCGAAGCGGGAAAGCATGTGCTGTGCGAGAAGCCGATCGGCGTGTCGGTCGAGGAAGGGCAGCAGCTTGCCGAGGCCGTGCGCCGGTCCGGCAAGATCCTGCAGGTCGGCCACATGAAACGCTTCGATCCGGCGCTTGAGGCGGCGCGCGATTTCGTTCGCGACGATATAGGCCAGATCTTTGCGATGAAGGCGTGGTATTGCGATTCCACCCACCGCTACACCAATACGGATGCGGTGCAGCCTTTACCCGTCACCAGCAAGCTTGCGCGCAAGCCATCAGGCAATCCGAAGGCCGATCTTCGGCAATATTTCATGCTGGCGCACGGCTCGCATCTGGTCGACACCGCGCGCTTCTTCTGCGGCGAGATCGTCGCCGTTCGCGCCCGGTTTCTCGAACGCGCCGGCGCCTATTGCTGGTTCGTGGAGACCGAGTTTGCCAATGGCGCCCTCGGTCATCTGGACCTGACGGTCGCCGTGCGTATGGATTGGCATGAGGGCTTTCAGCTTTATGGCGAAAACGGCTCCGTTCTCGCGAAGACCTTCAATCCCTGGTACTTCCGCTCGAGCGAAGTGGAAATCTTCCACGAGAAGGATGCGACGAGCCGCAAGCCGCTCGGCGCCGACGGCCATTTCTTCCGCCGGCAGCTGGAGGGGCTTGCCGATGCCGCGCTGAACGGCACGCCGATGCGCGGCGCCAATGTCGAGGATGGCTTGGCCTCCATCCGCGCGATGGTGGCGATCGCCCTATCGGTAGAACGGGGCGAGCGCGTCGAGCTCGCATCGGTTTCGGGAGCGGTCTGATGCAGATCGGGATCTTCGCCAAAACCTTTCCCGGAACGGAGCCGCTCGGCGTTCTCTCGGCCGTGCGCGACAGTGGCTATGCTTGCGCGCAGTTCAATCTCGCCTGCTGCGATCTCCCGTCCATGCCCGATGCCGTTTCGGAAGAAACGATCGCGGCGGTTCGTTCGGCCGTCCAGGCGACGGGCATTTCGCTTGTCGCGCTGTCGGGCACTTACAACATGGCTCACCCCGATATTGCCGTTCGTCGGACTGGCCTTATCCAACTCGCCGTTGTCATCGAAACGGCGGCAGCGCTCTCCATTCCGCTGGTGACGCTTTGCACCGGAACGCGCGACCGGAACGACCAATGGGCCCATCATCCCGACAATGGCGATCCTTCAGCCTGGGCCGACATGGCGGCGGAAACGTCGAAGGCTCTGGAGCTGGCGGAACGGCATGGTGTCGATCTCGGCATCGAGCCGGAGCAGGCCAATATCGTCACCTCGGCAAGCGATGCGCGGCGACTGATCGGCGAG
>NZ_JAUQTZ010000152.1:0-14862 GCF_059803845.1 Rhizobium sp. UFLA01-1127
GCATATGCTCAGACATTTCAGGATGCTTGCCGACTATAACCGCTGGGCCAATGTTCAGGTCTACAATGCCGCCGCAGACCTCAGCGATGCGGAATTTAACGAAGATCGCGGCGCCTTCTTCGGCTCGCTTCACGGAACGCTCAACCACCTGCTTGTGGCCGATCGGCTATGGATGCGTCGCTTCAGCGGCACAGGCGAAGTGCCGAAGGCGTTGGACGTCGCTCTGCATGACGACTTAGCCGGACTTCGGGCGGCGCGCGCGGCAGAGGATCGGCGCATCTCGGACTGGATCGATAGGCTCGATGCCGATGCCCTCGCCGCCGACATTACCTATACATCCGTGCTGCGGCCGGGCGCCATTACCGTTCCCCTCCTTGTGGCGGTGGCACATATGTTCAATCATCACACGCATCACCGCGGCCAATGCCACACGATCCTGACATCCATGGGCAAACCGTCACTGGTTCTGGACCTTCTGCACTTCCTGCGCAGCGAAGGGCAGCACTGGATGTAGCCGATAGGCGAACCATTTCCTGCCATCCTCCCTCAAGCGTTGATCACATGCCTCAATTTGTTGCGCTGCCGCACGGATCAGCCGTTTTGTTCATGTTCCTTTAACCCGCTCACCGGCAGATTGAAGAGATATATCAGTGACGGCAATGAGCAGGCATGAAGAATTCGCAAACAAGCGTTTCGGCATATTCCATCGACGATGAAACTGAAACAGAGCTCGAGGTCATCGGCCGCTTCATGACGCGGCTGAAGATCAAGAACCTGCCACGCAACTATCAGCTCTTCCACGAGGCGCTTTATGGGCAAGACCGCAGCCTTGCCGAAGAGATCGAAGCGCTTGGTCCCCTTCCCTCGCAAGGCGGGCTCGATGAGATCGGCCTGAAGCACCGCCTTGTCAGCCATTGCGGACTGGTGGCGCGTAAATCCGAAAGCGATGCGGCGGAAATGCTGCGCGAAGTGGCGGAACAGCTCGCCAAAGGGCTGCTGAAGAAGCAGCATTTCGCTCGCGAGATCGACACGGCCCCGCATGCCCATGCAGCCCTCGACAGCCTCAATGCGTCGCTCAGCAATCTCATGCTCTATGAAACGGAGCTTACCGAGAGGCTGAAGAACTGCGCAAGCCTGCCGAAACCGTCGCGCAACACAGGCGCCTGAACGCGCCGACACTCTTGCCTTCGGCGCCGAGTTCCGCCAAAACCGCGCCATGATTTCGATTTCAGACCTTTCCGCCCGCATTGCCGGCCGCCTTCTCATCGACCATGCCAGCGTGACGCTTCCGACCGGCACGAAGGCTGGCCTTGTCGGCAAGAATGGTGCTGGCAAGTCCACGCTGTTCAGGATCATTACAGGCGATCTCGCCGCCGAAAGCGGTTCGGTCTCGATTCCGCGCAACGCCCGCATCGGTCAGGTCGCGCAGGAAGCGCCCGGCACCGAGGAACCGTTGATCGACATCGTCCTGGCAGCAGACAAGGAACGCTCTGCATTGCTTGCGGAAGCCGAGACCGCTACCGATCCGCATCGCATCGCCGATATCCAGACGCGTCTTGCCGATATCGACGCACATTCGGCCGAAGCGCGCGCCGCGAGCATTCTCGCCGGCCTCGGCTTCGACCATGAAGCACAGAAGCGTCCGGCCTCCTCCTTCTCCGGCGGCTGGCGCATGCGCGTCGCGCTTGCCGCGGTGCTGTTTTCCGAGCCGGATCTGCTGCTGCTCGACGAGCCGACGAACTATCTCGACCTTGAAGGCACGCTCTGGCTCGAGGATTACATCCGCCGCTACCCTCACACGGTCATCATCATCTCGCACGACCGCGATCTCCTGAATATGGCGGTCAATTCCATCGTGCACCTCGACCAGAAGAAGCTCACCTTCTACCGCGGTTCCTACGATCAGTTCGAGCGGCAGAAGGCCGAGGCCGACGAGCTGCAGATGAAGGCGAAGGCGAAGAACGACGCGGCGCGCAAGCACCTGCAGAGCTTCATCGACCGCTTCAAGGCAAAAGCCTCGAAGGCGCGGCAGGCGCAATCCCGCGTCAAGGCGCTGGAGCGGATGGGGACGGTCGCCGCGGTCATCGAAGACCATGTGATGGGTTTCAGCTTTCCGGAGCCGGAAAAGCAGCCTGCGTCGCCGATCATCGCGATCAGCGGCGGCGCGGTCGGCTATGAGCCGGGCAAGCCGATCCTCAAACGTCTCAATCTGCGCATCGACGCCGACGACCGCATCGCCCTGCTCGGCTCGAACGGCAACGGCAAATCGACCTTCGCAAAATTCATCTCCGGCCGGCTGGATGCTGATAGCGGCGAAGTCAGGCTGGCGCCGAACCTGAAGATCGGCTTCTTCGCGCAGCATCAGCTGGACGACCTCATCCCCAATCAGACCGCCGTCGAGCATGTGCGCCGGCGCATGCCCGAAACGCCGGAAGCCAAGGTGCGCGCCCGCGTCGCGCAGATGGGACTGGCGACGGAGAAGATGGACACGCAGGTCAAGGATCTCTCCGGCGGCGAAAAGGCACGTCTGCTGATGGGGCTTGCCGCTTTCGACGCGCCGAACCTTTTGATCCTTGACGAACCGACGAACCATCTGGATATCGACAGCCGCAATGCGCTGATCCAGGCGCTGAACGACTATTCCGGCGCCGTTATCTTGATCTCGCACGATCGCCATCTGATCGAGGCCACCGTCGACCGGCTCTGGCTGGTGCGCGACGGCACCGTCTCCACCTTCGACGGCGATCTGGAAGACTACCGCAGCCTCGTCGTCGCAAGCCCCAAACCGAAAGACGATAAGGCTAGGTCAAACGGCGGTGACGATTCCGTTTCCAAGGCGGATCAACGCAAGCTCAATGCCGATCGCCGGGCGTCGC
This sequence comes from Rhizobium sp. UFLA01-1127, assembly GCF_059803845.1. NCBI lineage: Bacteria > Pseudomonadati > Pseudomonadota > Alphaproteobacteria > Hyphomicrobiales > Rhizobiaceae > Rhizobium > Rhizobium sp. UFLA01-1127. Next base: position 2,877 of record NZ_JAUQTZ010000152.1, read on the forward strand.
TTGCGCCGCTCAAGAAGAAGATCAATGAAATCGAATCCTTGACCGGCAAGCTTGAGAAACTGATTCAGACACTTGATGCGGAACTTGCAGATCCTGCCCTCTATGACAAGGCGCCGGCAAAGGCCGCCGAGAAGGCAAAGCAGCGTGCGGATGCCGCCGAAAAGCTTGCTGCTGCCGAGGAGCAATGGCTGGAGCTGTCATCGGAATATGAGAGCGGCATGGCCGGCTGAAGCTCGCGGCCCGTTAAGGAATTCGCAGCCGATCCTAACCGATCATTAACCATAACTGCAGAAAATGCGCTCAACTTTCATAGACATATTGTTGAGCGATTCTGATGAACTACCGTGTTTTGCTGGCTGGTCTTGCCATGTCCCTGGCTCTGGGAGGGTGCGCCACCAAACCCGGCAACGAAGCGTCGCTCAAGAGCAGCTATGCTGCCGAAGAACCGCGTCACAAACCGCTGAAGGTCAACGATCCTGTCGAGATGGAGCCCAAGAAATGGCTCGTCGCCGATCTCGAAACCCGAGATGATCTGGCAGGCATGAGCGGCCCGCATGATCTTGCAGGCCGGACGTTGGAAGTCTCTTCGCTCAAGGATGTCAGGCTTGCCGGCAAGGAAGTCATCCTGACCTTCGACGACGGCCCTGCCCCCGGCAAGACGGAACGAATTCTCGCCACGCTCGACAAGTTCGGCGTGAAGGCCGCCTTCATGATGGTTGGCGAAATGGCGCAGGCTCATTCGGCGACGGCGCGCGAGGTGCTTGCGCACGGCGATGCTATCGGCAGCCACACTTTCCGCCATCCCGACCTCGACAAGATGACCTTTGACGCCGCGATGACAGAGATCGCCCGCGGCAAGGATGCCGTCACCAAGGCGATCGGCACGGACGTCCCCTTCTTCCGCTTCCCTTATCTCGCCGATTCCAAGCGCCTGCGCACCGCCATTGCCGCTCGCGACATGATCGTCATGGATGTGGATATCGACAGCAAAGATTACTTCACCTCGACGCCTGCAGCAGTCGTAACTCGCACCATGAAACAGCTTGAGCAGCGCGGCCGCGGCATCGTCCTGATGCACGACATCCACCAGCGCACGGTCAGAATGCTGCCGGTTCTTCTGGCGCGACTGGAGAAAGAGGGCTACAAGGTCGTGACGCTGAAATACAAGCGCAATGCCGGTCCGGCGACCAACATGGTTGCCCTGGCGGACACTAAAATGGTGCGCTGAAGCGGATTGCCATCGATGCGCACCTCCCCGCCGAGCAGTGGCAGAGTGCCGGTTTCAAGCCAGGGGCCGAAAATTGGCTGCTCAAATGTCCCGGCTGCGTCCTTGCGATGCCCGCACTCAAGGGATCCGATGCCGGCATCTTTGATTTCCCGCCTTGCCCGCGGGCGGCATTCTGCTAAAGATCGCATCAATAATCATACTTATCGAGAGACACCCATGTCCCCCATCAAGCTCGCTATCGTCGGCGTCGGCAAAATCGTCCGCGACCAGCATCTTCCCTCCATCGCGAACAACCCGGATTTCGAACTGATCGCTACCGCAAGCCGTCACGGCACCGTCGATGGCATTCCGGCTTTCACCACCATCGAAGCCATGCTGGAAGCCGTGCCTGCGATCGATGCCGTTTCGCTTTGCATGCCGCCGCAATATCGCTACGAAGCTGCCTACAAGGCACTCTCGGCCGGCAAACATGTTTTCATGGAAAAGCCGCCGGGCGCGACGCTCAGTGAAGTCGCCGATCTGGAAAACCTCGCAAAGGCCAAGGGCGTCTCTCTCTTTGCAAGCTGGCATTCGCGCTATGCCCCTGCCGTGGAAGCTGCAAAGAGCTTCCTTGCAGGAACCAATATCCGCAGCGCCCATGTGATCTGGAAGGAAGACGTCCGCCATTGGCATCCGAACCAGGAATGGATCTGGCAGGCCGGCGGGCTCGGCGTTTTCGATCCCGGCATCAACGCCCTGTCGATCGTCACCCACATCCTGCCGCCGCTCTTCCTGACCGGCGCGACGCTCGAATTTCCTGAAAACCGGGATTCGCCGATTGCCGCCGATCTGCACTTCAAGAGCGGAGCCGGCCTTTCCGTCCATGCCGAATTCGACTGGCGCCAGACGGGCAAGCAGAGTTGGGACATCGTCGTCGAGACGGATGCCGGTCAGATGCTTCTCGCGGAAGGCGGCTCCAAGCTGTCCGTCAACGGCGAGCTGACGTTCTCCGCGCCTGAAGCCGAATATCCGTCGCTCTACCGCCGTTTTGCGGAGATCGTCAAAGCCGGCGTCTCCGATGTCGATGTCTCGCCGCTGCGCCACGTCGCGGATGCCTTCATGCTCGGCAAGCGCAAATTCGTCGAAGCATTTTACGATTGATAGGCCCTTCCCGGTGAAGACAATGCCGCCTGCGGCGTGCTAGCGTGGCGCATCGTCTTCACTGGAGAGATGCCTATGGCATCGGAGCATGAACAATCTTATGGGCTCGGCGTCGGCAACAAGTCCGTCAAGCTCGCCGAGCCGAACCAGAGCTGGCACGAAGCCTATTTGCTGGAAGAGGCTGCCATTCGCAAGGCGCTCGGCGACCTTGCCGTCGATGTCCAGCATTTCGGCAGCACCTCGATCCCCGAGATAAAAGCCAAGCCGATTATCGATATCGCTGTTGGCGTGCGGCGCTTCGAGGACGGGCTTGCCTGTGTCGAGCCGATGGCTTCCATCGGCTATGTCTATGCCGGCAGCAATATCGTGCCGGATGACCATATTTTCGGCCGCGATATCGAAGGGGATACGCGCACGCATCTGGTGCATGTGGTCGAACATGGCGGCCCGACCTGGCGCAACTTCCTCATCTTTCGCGACCGGTTGCGCAGGGAACCGGATCTGGCGCATGCCTATGAGGCGCTGAAGATCGAGCTTGCAGCCAAATATGCCAATGATCGCGCGTCCTATACGGCGGCGAAGAAGGATTTCATCCAGAAGATCCTGGCGGAAGGCGCGTAGAGCACCCTCCCGCAAATCGGAAGAAGATCAGGCCTTCTTCTCCCAGCGGCCGTCCTGCGTCTGCTGCCAGTAGGTGAGGTTGTGACCCTCGCCTTTCAGGCGCTTCCATTGAGCGCGTGCGCTCTCCAACTGCTCCTGATCATAGCCGTCGAACATCAGCACGACGCGCTGGTAGGACCCGACATCCGTAGCCTCGGCGCCATCGATGAAGAAGCGAACGGTGGCGTTGTTCATATTGTCGGGCGAGACGGTCAGCAGCACCGGCTGCCGGTCGGCCATTTCTCCCTCATCCGTGCCGTGCGGCAGAAAGCTGTCCTCGCGATAAGTCCAGAGATGAGCATCAAGCAGATCGCGCCGCCCAGGCTCGCGCATCTGTACGGCAACCTGCCAGCCGCGCTCGACGCTTTTGTCGATCAGCGGCGGCAGGGCGTCTTCGAGCTTCGATTCCGTCAGGTGATAGAAGAGAACGTCGGTCATGGCGCCTCTTCTAAAGCAATTCCAGGAAAAGTGCGAAGCGGTTTTCCGTTCGGAATTGCGTCACAAAAAAGGATAGAGAGTTTTCGCGATTCGAAAAAAAGCGGAAAAGGGCTCTATCTCACAAAATCCGGGTGGTCACGATTCGTAATTGGCTCTGACCAGTTCGTCGAGCAGGCGCACGCCGAAGCCGGAGCCCCAGGACTGATTGATCTCGTCCTGGACCGAGCCCATGGCCGTACCGGCAATATCGAGATGCGCCCAGGGCGTCTCCCCGACAAAACGCTTGAGGAACTGGGCAGCCGTGATCGAACCGGCATGGCGGCCGCCGGTATTCTTCATGTCCGCGAACTTGCTGTCGATCATCTTGTCATAGTCCTTGCCGAGCGGCATGCGCCACAGACGCTCGTCGGTCGCAAGACCTGCCGCCGTCAGCTCACCCGCCAGCTTGTCGTCATTGCAGAACAGACCGGCCTGCAGGTTGCCGAGCGCGACAAGGATCGCACCCGTCAGCGTCGCCAGATTGATCATGAACTGCGGCTTGAAGCGGTCGTTCGTGTACCAGAGCGCGTCGCACAGAACGAGCCGGCCCTCGGCATCGGTGTTGATGATCTCGATCGTCTGGCCGGACATGGAGGTGACGATATCGCCCGGACGCTGTGCATTGCCGTCGGGCATGTTTTCCACAAGGCCGATGACGCCGATGGCGTTGACCTTGGCTTCGCGCGCAGCAAGCGTATGCATAAGGCCGGTGACGGCCGCTGCCCCACCCATGTCGCCCTTCATCTCTTCCATGCCGGCAGCTGGCTTGATGGAGATGCCGCCGGTGTCGAAGACGACGCCCTTGCCGATGAAGGCGACCGGCTTGTCCTTCGCCTTGCCGCCTTTCCATTGCATGACCACCAGCCGGGGTGGCCGGGCCGACCCTTGCGCGACGCCGAGCAAGGCGGCCATGCCGAGGCGGCGCATCTCGCGCTCGGTCAGGATCTCGATTTCGACACCGAGCTTTTCCAGTTCCTTGGCCTTGGCCGCAAATTCCACGGGGCCGAGCACGTTCGGCGGCTCGTTGACGAGATCGCGCGCAAGAATCACGCCGTCGGCCACAGCCTCCGAGGTCGCGTAGAGCTTCTTGGCGGCGGCCGCCTCATGCGTGACGATGGTGACCTTCACCGCTTTGCGGGAGCCGCTCTTCTCGTCGTCGTCACCCTTCTTTGTCTTATATGTATCGAAGCTATAGGCGCGCAGGAGCATACCCAATGCAAAATCGGCAGCTTCCTTGCCCTCCAATTCGACATTCGGCGCGTTGAGAAAAATCGCGACCCTGTCGGTATTGCGGATTTTAGCAGCGGCCGCGCCGCCAAGTTTCAGCCAGTCATGCGCCGTCAGATCCTTCGCCTTGCCGACACCGATGACGATGATCCGGTCGGCCGGCGAGCCCTCCGGAGCGATAAGATCAAGGCTGCTCAGCTGCTTGCTCTTGAAGCCGGACACGGGCGCGGCCTTGGCAAATATATTGGCCGGATCGACGATTTCGGCGCCCGCCGGCAGCTCGCCGTCCGTGCTTTTCAGGAGAATGGCCAGTCCGCCATTGAGGCGAGCCGACTTGGCGAACGAGATCTCGAATTTCACAGACATTTCCGCTCCGATAATCATGCGTAGCAATTGAGGAAGGTTTCCCCACAATCATCATTCTAGGTTTCATCAGGGAATACAAGCTTTTGGCCGTGCATTCCGCCGCAAAGGAAGTTCGCCGAATTAACGGCCCTGTCATCTATGAAAGTTATGATAGGCTTACAGTGTGGCCGCCTTCCGGCGGCATCGTGTTTTCCGGAAAGCCGCCTTGATCCCAGACTTCAACAGCCGTCACGGCGAAGATCGATTTCCCGAAATTCTGCGGCCCCGCACAGCCGGTGATGCCTTTATCGCCTTATTGTGTCTCTGGTGGATACTGCTCGGCCTGTTTTCACTCTTTCCGCAAATCGATCTTGCCGTCGCAAACATGTTCTTCCTGCCGCAGCAATGCGTCGCAAATGCCAAGCCCGATCAGATCTGCGGCATTTTCCCCTACAGCAGCGACCCGTACATGCGCCCATTGAGGGAGATATTCTTCCAGCTTCCTTATGTCATCGCCGCCGTTCTGGTCTGGATGCTCATCCAATGCTGGCAGCATCACGGCGCGACCTTCAACAGACTTAGAGCACGCAATCTCAAGATCGCTCTCGGCGCCCTGCTGGTCGGGCCAGTGCTGATCGTCAATGTGTGGCTGAAGGCGTTCTCCGGCCGGCCGCGTCCCCGACAGACCGATCTCTTCGGCGGCACGCTCGACTTCGTGCATGCGGGGTCTTTCGCTGGGAAATGCGTCAGCAACTGTTCGTTCATATCGGGCGAAGCCGCAGCTGCCGGCTGGCTTTTCTGCCTGATCTTCATCATCCCGCAGCCGTTCCGCTCGGTCTTGGCGCTGCCGATCACAATAGTATCCATCCTGATGGCGGCGCTCAGAGTCGCCTTCGGCGGACACTACCTCTCCGATGCGGTCCTTGGCTGGCTGTCATCCATCGTCGTCTTCGCCGCTTTGCTGGCTTTATCCCAAACGACACACGATGGAAGAATCTCAAAAAATTAACGAATTTTTTGAGAGTTGGTTGTCGCCAAAAAAACGTAAACAGCGTAGAGGAGGGTGAATCTCTGTCGGCTTGCTCGACAGCTGTTGCGTTTAAGGGCCGGCATGAAGTTATTCGAGACATATATCGTACGGCGTGTCGGTATGATGTTCCTGGTGGCGCTGCTGCCAGTGCTTGCCATTATCTGGACCACCCAGGTCCTGCAGCGCATCAACCTCGTGACGGATAGCGGCCAGTCGATGGGGTCGTTCGCGAAGCTCGCGACGCTGATCCTGCCGACGATCATTCCGATCGTTCTGCCCTTTGCCTTGGTCATCGGCATCACCCAGACGCTGACGGCAATGAACGGCGATTCGGAGCTGACCGTCATGGAGGCGGCGGGCGCTAAACGCAGCATCATCATCCGCCCGGTCATGATTCTCGCCATCGCTATCAGCGTGTTTTCGTTCTTCGTTAACAATGTGGTCGAACCCAAGGCTCGCGTTGCCGCCCGCCAGATGGTGGCTGAAGCCTATGCCGACCTTCTGTCGACCGTCATCGAAGAGAAAAATTTCCGGCGCATCGAGGACGGGCTCTACGTTCAGATCTCGCAACGCCTGTCGGGGCGCATCCTGAAGGGCCTGTTCGTAGTGGATTCCCGCGATCCCGCCTTCGATCTCATTTATTATGCGAAGGAAGGCGCTGTCGATGCGAGCGGCTCATCCCTCCTGATGAAAGACGGCGAAGTTCATCGCAAGACGCCCGACGGCAACGTCTCCGTCATCAAATTCGATTCCTACTCCTTCGATCTTTCGGACATGACGCAAAGCCGCGGCCAGGCAAACTTGCGGGCCAGCGATCGCGGCCTTGGCTTCCTGTTCAATCCGGACACGAACGATCCAGACTACAAGCAAAGATCCGGCGACTATCGGGCGGAATTGCATCGTCGTCTGAACGATTGGGCATTGCCGGCAATCTTCGCACTCATATCCCTGGTGATCGCAGGCGACGCGCGGTCGCATCGCGAGGCGCGCCTGCATCCGATGGTATCGGCGCTGACCCTATCCTTCGCGCTGCGCTGGGCAGATTTCTACGCTACGAACCAGATCGACAATTCCCCAAAATTCATCGTCGTTCTCTATGCGATCAACATCATCTCGGCGCTTATCGCGATCATACTCCTGTTGAGGAGCCGAAGGATGTCGATGCCCGTTTCGATCCGCAATCGCCTCAGCAACTGGAGGCAACGGATTCAGGATCGCATGCCTGCTGCACCGGGCAACTCCAACGGGAGCGGTGCATGATTTTCGGAACGCTCGGGCGCTATTTCTTTGCGCGTTACATCGCGACAACGCTTTGGTTTTTCCTGGGCGTCATCTCTATCGTCTATCTCGTCGATTTCAGCGAGAACGCCGGCCGGCTTGCCGGACTGCCCGGCTATACGGTCTCGCTCGGGCTGTTGATGACCGCCGTCCGATTGCCGTTCATTCTGCAGCAGACGGTTCCGTTCATCTCGCTCTTCGTCGGCATGACGGTATTGATTGCGCTCAACCGGCGCCGCGAACTGGTCATCGCACGCGCGGCCGGCATCTCCGTCTGGCAATTCATGACGCCGTTCATCGTCGGCGCCTTCTGCGTGGGATTGGCGACCATGCTCGCCCTCAATCCGGTGGCCGCATGGGGACAGCGCCAGGCGGAAACGATGGAGGCCGACCTGCGCGGCGACCCCTCCTATCACAGCAGGCTTTCGATCCCGTGGCTGCGCCAATCGGACGGGAAAGACGACACCATCATCGGCGCCAAGGCCATTCTCGACAATGGAACGACGCTGATGGGCGTTGTGTTTATCCACTTCGATTCACAGGGAAATATCGTCCTTCGACAGGACGCGCAGTCGGCAAAATTGGAAGATGGTTACTGGCTTCTTAACGGTGTCATCGAGCGACGGCCCGGCGAAATACCGGATCGCAGAAGTTCGGTACAAGTCCGTACGAATCTGAAACAGGATTTCGTCACACAGCGCCTGGCGCAGCCTGAAACCATTGCTTTTTATGACCTTTCCAATCGAATAAAGGTCGCACGCTCCTTCGGCATCTCGACCAACGCCCTCGAGACACAGTTTCATTCACTATTATCGCAGCCATTCCTTCTGGTGGCGATGACGCTGATTGCGGCAACCGTGTCCCTAAAATTCAGTAGATTCAATCAATCGCGCTCCGTGATTCTGGGTGGAATCCTCTCTGGCTTCGTGCTTTATGTTGTCTCCGTGCTTGTAAAGGCATTCGGGAGCAGCGGAGTGGTTCCTCCCTACGCGGCGACATGGATACCCGTGATCGTCGCATTGGCATTCGGAGCAACGATCCTGCTTCATCAGGAGGACGGCTAAGTGGCGGCAGGCAACCGCAAGAGTATCAGAAAGATTGTGGCTGCCCTCGTCACGGGCACGGCTGCATGCGCATATATTATGAGCCCGGTCGCGGTTTACGCCCAGGCTAATAATGATAACAACAATGGCAGTGCCGGGGCTGCGACCTCCCCTATCAAGGTGAAGGTGCCGGAAGGCTCAAAGCTGGTCCTTTCGTCCAACGAACTGGTCTACAACAAGGATGCGCAGATCGTCACCGCAAGCGGTGCGGTCCAGATCAACTATGGCGGCTACAGGATGGTCGCCCAGAAGGTTGAATATAATCAGAAATCCGGGCGGATGATGGCTCTCGGCAATGTCGAGCTGATCACCCCGGACGGCAATCGCATGTATGGTGACAAAATGGATGTCACCGACAGCTTTTCCGATGGTTTCGTCAACGCCCTGCGCGTCGAAATGCCTGACAATACGCGCATGGTGGCCGAAAAGGGCGAAAGGGTTGGCGGCAACCAGCTCATTCTCACGAAGGGTGTCTATACCGCGTGTATGGCTTGCTCCGAACAGGGCCGCGCGCCGTTGTGGCAGGTCAAGGCCCAGCGCGTCGTTCAGAACGGCGTGACCCATACGGTGCGGCTTGAACATGCCCGCTTCGAACTGTTCGGTCAGCCGATCGCCTATATTCCGTGGATCGAAGTTCCCGACAATACGGTCAAGCGCAAGTCCGGCTTCCTGTTCCCGTCGGCAAGCGTCTCGCAGCGCCTCGGCGTTGGCATAAGAGTTCCCTACTATTATGTCATTTCACCAAGCATGGACGCGACGCTTACCGCGACAGGCTTTACCAACCAGGGTCTGTTGCTCGAGGGTGAGTTCCGCCAGCGTCTCGAAAACGGCACGCACGTCCTGCGCGTTGCCGGCATCAACCAGATGGATACGGGCGCCTTCACGTCCGGCACCAGCGATGCCGAGCACAAGACTCGCGGCATGATCAGCTCCAAGGGGGATTTCAGAATCAATCCCCGCTGGACTTTCGGCTGGGATGTCATGGCGCAGAGCGACAACAACTTCTCGCGTACCTACGGCCTCAACGGCCTCAACCAGAGCACGCATACAAACCAGGCCTACCTGACCGGCATCGGAAAGCGCAATTTCTTCGATATGCGCGCCTTCTACTACAACATTCAGGACGCCGACAACAACAGCACCGCGCAGAAGCAGCAGGCATACGTCTATCCGAGCGTCGACTATCACTATGTCGATCCGAAGTCGGTTTACGGAGGCGAGCTGTCGGCGACGATGAATTTCACGCGTCTGTCGCGTGACAAGACATCCGTACTCGACGCCACCACTGCTCTCGGCGATTCCAGCCTGAACGACCGCTATCTTGGTCTTTCCGGAGATTATACGCGCCTGAGCACCGAGTTGCAGTGGCGACGGACCTTCACCACGGATGAGGGTCTGGTGCTGACACCGCTTGCGGCACTTCGCGGCGATGTCTACGGCCTGGACATGAATGGGCCTACGGCCGGCACCTATTCGGGCAATTACGACACGAGCGACTATGCCACACGCGGCATGGCGACCTTGGGCCTCGAAGCCAAGTATCCGTTCCTCATCACGACAAGCAACAGCACGCATGTGTTCGAACCGATCGCGCAGATCTATGTGCGCCCGGACGAGCAGCTTGCGGGCCGCCTGCCGAACGAGGATGCGCAGAGCTTCGTCTTCGATGCGACCAACCTGTTCGATCGCGACAAGTTCTCCGGCTTCGACCGCGTCGAAGGCGGCACGCGAGCCAATGTGGGATGGCGCTACACTGGTAGCTTCGACAATGGCTACAAGCTGCAGCACATCTTCGGCCAATCCTACCAGCTTGCCGGGCGAAACTCGTTCGCAACGACGGATCTGGCAGGCGTCGGCTCGGATTCCGGGCTTGAAACGACCCGCTCGGACTATGTCACGATGTTCGGTCTGACGACGCCGCAGGGCATTTCACTGTCTCAGTCCTACCGCTTCGACGAGAAGGACTTCGCCTTCCGTCGCGGCGATACGGCGGTCGGTTTCTCGAACGATGTGTTCCAGACATCCTTGATCTACACGCATATTGCCGCCCAGCCGCAGTACGGCTTCACCAGCAATCAGGACGAAATCCAGTCGCGCGCGCAGATCAAGTTCAAGGAATACTGGTCGGTCTTCGGCACGGTCAGCTACGATCTGAACAACAATCAGGTCACTCGTCAGGGCGTCGGTCTTTCCTATGAAGACGAGTGCACGATCTTCAGTATCTCGTTCCTCGACAAGAAGGATACGACCGCCAACTCGGCAAGCGACTGGTCCGTTGGTGCTCGCATAACCTTCCGCACGCTTGGCGACGTCAATCTCGGCAGCGTTCAGGACGCAACATTCTGATCGATCGAAAGTGCAAGGAGCCGGCTTCAGCGCCGGCTCTTTTGCTTCGAATCGGGTCGCGCGCTGCAGTGTCATTGTTTCGCCGCAAGGATTTTGCAATTCATCGCGCTTGATGTAGACATGTGGCGCAAATTTGCCGTATTGCGCCAACGGCGTGCCGATATGGTGCAATGCCGGCAAAAAGAACCTTTGGGAAGGGGTAATTGATGTTTTCTGGAAAGACACCGATGCGCGCGCTCTTGTTCGGCGCAGCGGCCCTGGTTATGGCGAGCTTCGCCGTGCCGAGCAGTGATGTTGCTTTTGCGGCAAGCGAAGTGAAAGTCCTCGTCAACAGCCAGGTGATCACATCCGGCGATATTGCCAAGCGCGTCGCCTTCCTCAAGTTGCAGCGCCAGAAGGGCGATCTGAACAAGCTCGCCAAGGACCAGCTTGTCGATGAGACTCTGAAGCGCGCGGAAATTTCTCGCCTGCGCATGTCCGTTTCAACGACGGATGTCGATGCTGCCTTCGGCCGTTTCGCCAGCAGCAACAAGATGTCGACCGCGCAGCTCAGCCAGATTCTCGACAAGGCCGGCGTCACTGTCGATCACTTCAAATCCTATATCGCCGTTTCCATGAGCTGGCCGCGCGTGGTCAACGCACGCTTCGGTGCGAAGAGCCGCATGTCGAACGACGATCTCGTAACGCGCATGACGGAAAACAAGACGAAGCCGGTCACGACGGAATATTTCCTGAAGCAGATCGTTTTCGTCGTGCCGACTGCAAAGCGGAACGCCATTCTGAGCAAGCGCAAAGCCGAGGCCGAGGCGTCGCGTTCCAAGTTCCCCGGCTGCGACCAGGCGAAGGCCTTTGCTGCAACCATGCATGACGTCTCCGTTCAGGATCTCGGCCGTGTTCTCGCACCGGAGGTTCCCGAAATGTGGAAGCCGCTGCTCGAGAAGGCTACCGGCAACACGACCACGCCTATCGTGACCGATCGTGGCATCGAATATGTTGCCATTTGCTCGCAGCGTCAGGTGAACGATGACGTGGCCGCAGCCGCCGTGTTCCGCGCCGAGGATCTCGGCAAGGACAAAGCAGAGGGTGTGAGCGCCAACGACAAGAAGTATATGGACGAACTGCGCTCCAAGGCGCAGATCGTCTATCGCTGAT
>NZ_JAUQTZ010000153.1:0-14501 GCF_059803845.1 Rhizobium sp. UFLA01-1127
ATATCGGCCTTGCTGGGCATATCAACATTGCCAGCGGGTTCGGACGCTGGCCTGGCGGCTACAGCTTTCTTGAAATGCTGAAGGCGCGTGCCAGGCATCGCAGGCCGCAAGGGTTTTCAGCCACAATCGCGGCGTCCAATTGAAAGAAGGGCTTTTCATATCCGGCATTCGACGCCATTGTGCGTCGAGCTTTATCCCGCCCTTTGCCGCCCATTTCAGCCGGGCGACGGGGCAGATTGTTTGGAGGTAGGACAATGGGTTTGCGCATCAACGACATCGCCCCGGATTTTACGGCGGAGACGACGCAGGGAGAGGTTCGGTTCCATGACTGGATCGGTGACGGCTGGGCCGTTCTCTTCTCGCATCCGAAGAACTTCACGCCCGTCTGCACGACGGAACTCGGCGCGATGGCTGGCCTGGAAGGCGAATTCCGCAAGCGCGGCGTGAAAATCATCGGTATCTCGGTCGATCCGGTCGAAAGCCATGCTCGCTGGAAGAACGACATCAAGACGGCGACCGGTTTCGAGGTTGACTATCCCCTGATCGGCGACAAGGATCTCAAGGTTGCCAAGCTCTATGACATGCTGCCGGCAGGCGCCGGCGAAAGCTCGGAAGGCCGCACGCCCGCCGACAATGCCACCGTCCGCTCCGTCTTCGTCATCGGCCCCGACAAGAAGATCAAGCTGATCCTCACCTATCCGATGACGACGGGCCGCAACTTCGGCGAAATCTTGCGCGCGATCGACTCGATCCAGCTGACATCCAAGCATCAGGTGGCGACGCCGGCAAACTGGCAGCAGGGCGAAGATGTCATCATCACAGCCGCTGTCTCCAACGAAGACGCCATCACCCGCTTCGGCTCGTTCGATACGGTATTGCCCTATCTGCGCAAGACCCGTCAGCCATCGGCCTGATCGGCGTTTCCGATAGATGCGATGCGGCCGTTAAGGCCGCGTCGCTTTTTCAAAGACTGACATTTTCGCGTAAGAAATCCAGCAAGGTGCGTACGCGCGCGGGCAAGAGACCGCCCTGGCCGATATAGACCGCGTGGAATTCCTCGATGTCTCCGGGATTGAATTCTTCCAGCACGGGCTGCAGCCGCCCGGCTGCGATATCCGATTTGACGGTAAAGGCGGCGAGCCGCGCCAGGCCGCCGCCGGCAAGCGCAAGGTGGCGCATGGCTTCGCCGTCGCCCACCTGCAGGCTGCGTGCAGCGGGGATCGTTGCAATCTCGCCATCAACCAGCAAAGGCCAGCCTTCGATCGCCCGGGAATAGGCAAAGCCGATGCGGCAATGCTCTGTCAGCTCGGCGCAGGTGCGCGGCACGCCGTGTCGTCGCAGATAATCCGGCGAGGCGACAATGATATTTCGAGTCGCGCCAAGCTTGCGAGCCGTGAGGCTGGAGCTCTTCAGCGGTCCGGCGCGAATTGCAACATCGGCGCGCTCTTCCATCAGGTCGATAATGCGATCGGTATGGAAGATCTCAAGCGAGACGTTCGGGTGCAGCGCCATGAAACCGGGAACGAGCGGAGCCAGCACATGGTTGCCGAAGGAGCCGCTGGTGTTGATGCGGATATGGCCGGCGACCCGCTCTCCCGCCGACGCGTGGCGTTCGGCCTCGGCAATATCGGCGAGGATGGCGACGCTGCGCTCGAAGAAGGCGCAGCCTTCGGGTGTGAGCTGCAGCCGCCTTGTCGAGCGGTGGATAAGCCGCGCGCCAAGGCGCTTTTCCAATCTTGTAATGAGCTTGCTGACCGCTGAAGGTGTCATCCGGCAGGCATTGGCGGCGGCGGTGAAGCCACCGAGTTCGGCCGCGCGCACAAAGACTTCCATCTCTCCGGAACGATTGATCTCTTGACGGCTCATGATGAATTCAAGTCATAAATCAGTTTCTCTTCGGCAATCTATATCATCCTGATCGAAGGGTCTATCTCTTCGGCAAACCTAAGGAGACAGACGATGGACTACAGAAATCTCGGCGCTTCAGGCCTGCGCGTTCCAGTTCTCAGTTTCGGCGCCGGCACATTTGGCGGCAGCGGGCCGCTCTTCAGCGCCTGGGGCTCGACGGATGCGGCGGAAGCGCGGCGTCTGGTCGACATCTGCCTGGAAGCGGGCGTCAATCTCTTCGATACGGCCGATGTCTATTCTGCCGGCGCCTCGGAGGAGGTGCTCGGTGAAGCGATCCGCGGCAGGCGGGATGCCGTGCTGATCTCGACGAAGACAGCTTTGCCGATGGGTGATGGATCCGCGGATTGGGGCAGCTCGCGCTCGCGGCTGATCAAATCGGTCGATGCAGCCCTGCGCCGGCTCGGAACAGATTATATCGACCTCTTGCAACTGCACGCTTTCGACGCTTCGACACCGATCGACGAGACGCTCTCCACCCTTGATCAACTCGTGAAGGCGGGAAAGATCCGCTACATCGGCGCTTCCAACTTCGCCGGCTGGGAGCTGATGAAATCGCTCGCCATTTCGGAAAAGCATGGCTATGTGCGCCATGTCGCCCATCAGGTCTATTATTCGCTCGCAGGGCGCGATTACGAATGGGAGCTGATGCCGCTGGGCCGTGATCAAAATGTCAGCGCTCTGGTCTGGAGCCCGCTGGCGTGGGGCAGGCTGACCGGCAAGATCCGCCGCGGGCAGCCATTGCCCGAAAAGAGCCGGTTGCACGAGACGGCGGCGTTTGGGCCACCCGTCGACGACGAGAAGCTTTTCGATATCGTCGATGTGCTGGACGAGATTGCGGCCGAGACCGGAAAGAGCGTGCCGCAAATATCGATCAATTGGCTATTAAGCCGGCCGACGGTCGCAAGCGTCATCATCGGCGCGCGCAACGAAGAGCAGTTGCGGCAGAATCTCGGTGCCATCGGCTGGACGCTGTCGAAAGCGCAGATCGAAAGGCTGGACAAGGTCAGCGAGCTGACGGCGCCCTATCCCTATTTTCCCTATCGGCGTCAGGAAGGCTTCGCGAGGTTGAACCCGCCATTGGTCTGACGCGTCAGGCAGTATGTCTGGCTATCTGAGGTGACGGCGGAGCGAACCCGGGCTCCGCCGCCAAATTGCATTCACCGGCCGCCCTCAATCTTGCGATGGCGTTGGTTCCGGCCGCTTTCGCCATAGGGATAGGCGGCAGGCTGTGGCGCACTGACCTCGTTCAGCCGATCCATCTCTGCCTCCGACAGCGCCAGCTTGGCGGCGCCGAGATTGTCGGCAAGTTGCTCGGATGTGCGGGCGCCAAGGATGACCGACGTCACTGCCGGGCGTGCGGCCGTCCAGGCAAGAGCCACCTGCGCCATGCTGACGCCGCGCACCTCGGCGATTTCCTCCACGGCGGCAATGATGGCCCAGGTCCGCTCCTGCGCATTGCGAGGCGCGAAGGATTCGCTGCCGCGATTGGGGTTTTCGCCAAGTCGTGTGGCGCCGGTCGGCATCTCGTCGCGCTTGTATTTGCCGGTCAGCCAGCCGCCGCCGAGCGGCGACCAGGGAAGCAGGCCCATGCCGGCATCCAGGCAGGCATCGACGATCTCGAGCTCGATGTCCCGAACGAGCAAATTGTATTGCGGCTGCAGCGTGACCGGCCGTGTGTATCCGCGCGCTTTGGCAATTTCAACGGCCTTGGCGATGTGCCAGCCGACATAGTTGGAGAAGCCGTAATAGCCGATCTTGCCGGCACGCACGGCGTCATCGAGAAAGCGCAATGTCTCCTCTATCGGCGTGAGGGCGTCCCAGGCATGCATCTGGTAGAGATCGATATGATCGATGCCGAGGCGGCGCAGAGAGTCATCCAGGGCCTGCCCCAGGTGCCGGCGCGAAAGACCGATATCGTTCGGACCCTTGCCCATCGGGAAACGGCCCTTGGTGGCGATGACGGCCTGGCGAGCCTCAGCGGGCCGCGCCTTCAGCCAGCGGCCGATGATCTCTTCCGATTTGCCGGCGCTGTAGACATCGGCGGTGTCGATGAAATTGCCGCCCCATGCGAAATAATCGTCCAGAAGCCTGTGCGACGCGGCTTCGTCCGCTTCCGCGCCGAAGGTCATGGTGCCAAGACAATAGGCCGTGACAACGGCCCCGCTTGGGCCGAGCTTGCGATAATCCATTCCTGCCTCCTCTGAACGGAGCGCTGACGCCTGATCGGCAAAGCTCTCGGACGAGCTTCAGGCTCCGTGATCCATAGCAATAATGTGGTGCTTGAGACGGCCTCCACCGTCGATGGGATTCGACGCTTAGCGTTCTACCGCCTTGGCCGCGAAAGCAGCATATCCAATCATCCCATGATTACCAAGCGCATTCATTGCCTGCTTGGCCTGGCTTGCGTAAAATTCTCCGTGATGATTCTCCTCTTGCCGAATGCCCTCCTGCATGGATGAAACGCCGACAAGCCGCATGCTCTCCTGGGCACGCAACTCCACCATCTATCGCCTCGAACGCCGGATGATGACGGAAAAGCAGCTGTTCGAGGCGATCGCCAAGAAGGCGAGGCAGAAGTTTGAAGATATCAGCGAGGTGCAGATCAAGGCGCTTGCCGATTTCGCGGTGAAATTCGCCTATGAGCTGAAGGTGCTGGACGATGTCGCCTTCGCCGAAATCAGCACGCGCTCGGCGGTCCGTTCCGGAAAATCGAAGAAAGCCATCGCCTTCAAACTCGCGTCCAAGGGCATAGATGGTGAAACGGTCGTCGCGGCGGTGGAAGAGGTCGATGATCTCCACTCCGCTGTCATCTTTGCCAGGAAGCGTGGCTTCGGACCCTTCCGGCGCGGCGATCTCGATGAGAAGCGCAAGGCAAAGGAATTGGCTGCCTTTGCCCGCAACGGCTTCAGCTTTGCGATCGGCAAAAGGGTTTTCGAGATGGAGCGGGAGGATGCCGAGGAAGTGCTTGAAGCGAACCCAGCATTTTGAGGCATCATGCTCGTTGAAATAGCAGGGACCAGCGGATAGCTTCGCGGCGCTTGAGGCCGTGGATATGAGGACGTCGGTGAGAACAGATTTTCGATTGCTCGCAATGGCGATGTGCGCCGCTTCGTTGCCGATGGCGGCTCATGCAGAGTGGCAGGCGGTCGAGACGACTAAGACCTACGCGATTGCCGGAACATCGGGGCGCGAACTCTACGATTCCATCGGCGAGCGCGGCCCGCTGCTTAGGCCGAAGGTCAGGGCGATCGCCCACACAGACTTCAAGCTGACCTGGACACGGAAATATGAGCCGCAGCCGGATGGCGCCTGCACGATCACCGTCAACATACCGAGGCTGATCATCACCTACACGTTGCCGAAGCCTTCGACACAATTGCCGGCATCGACCCGCAAAAGCTGGCAGAAATTCATCGCCGGGGTCGAGGCGCACGAGCGGGTGCATGGCGGTTTCATCAAGGATATGGTGAAGGAAATCGAAGCCATTAGCGTCGGATTTTCCGTGCCCGATGACTCGAAATGCAGCAAGATCCGCGTCGAGCTGACGAAGCGGCTCGGTGAGATCTCCAAGAAGGAACAGCAAAAAAACAGCGACTTCGACAAGGTCGAATTCAGCGATGGCGGCAATCTCCAGCGGCTTGTCCTGAAGCTGGTACGGGAGGAGTAGCCAAAATAAAGCAGCCAGCCGCCAAGCTGGCTGCGTTGACGCGATCCAGCCTTAGCGGCCCTTCGTCTTCCGCCATTCGGCGAATTTGAGTTTTGGCGCGTCGCTGGTCGCCGGGTAGAGGCCGATGATGGTGGCGCCGTTCATGACTTCTTCGGTGACGAAATCTTCGTAGGCCGTCATTTCCACGGTCTCGTTGGCGATTTCATCGGCAAGATGCGCGGGGATGACGATGACGCCCTCATTGTCGCCGACGAGCACGTCGCCGGGGAAAACCGCGACATCGCCGCAGCCGATCGGACCGTTGATTTCGATGGCCTGGTGCAGCGTCAGGTTCGTCGGGGCGGACGGGCGGTGATGATAGGAGGGGATATCGAGGGCGGCGATTTCCGGGCTGTCGCGGA
The DNA here is from genome assembly GCF_059803845.1 of Rhizobium sp. UFLA01-1127. NCBI lineage: Bacteria > Pseudomonadati > Pseudomonadota > Alphaproteobacteria > Hyphomicrobiales > Rhizobiaceae > Rhizobium > Rhizobium sp. UFLA01-1127. The sequence goes on from NZ_JAUQTZ010000153.1 coordinate 5,977, forward strand.
AGCCGCCGTCAGTGACGACACCCGCCACGCCGCGCACCTGCAGCCGCGAGACGAGAATGGAGCCGGCCGATGCAGCACGTGCATCCTTTCGGCTATCCATGACGAGTACGAAGCCAGGCGGGCATTGCTCGACGGCGGCGCGCTGCGGATGCTCTGGATTGCGGAAGACTTCGAGCGTGTTCAGGTCTTCGCGCGCCGGGATATAGCGCAGCGTGAAGGCCTGGCCGACCATGTTCGCCTTCTTCGGCGAAAGCGGCCGCACATCCTGAATGAACTGGTTGCGCAGACCGCGCCTAAAAAGTGCGGTGGCGATCGTCGGTGTTGCGACGCCCATCAGCTTGTCGCGCGTCTCGTTGCTCAGCACATAATTGCTCATGCGATATATCCCTCGTGATCAGTAGATGTCGGGTTCGCCCGGCGTCGGGCCGAAACCGGTTTCCAAAAAGTCGAAATCGCAGCCGGTGTCGGCCTGGGCCACGTGGCGCGAGAACATCCAGCCATAGCCGCGGCCATATTTTTCCGCGGGCTTGACCCACGCGTCGCGCCGGCGCTGCAACTGGTCCTCGTCGACGAGCATATCGATGCGCCGCGCTTCGAGATCGAGGCGCACGATATCGCCGTTGCGCAAGAGTGCCAGTGGGCCTCCGACATGGGATTCCGGTGAGACGTGCAGGATGCAGGCGCCGTAGCTGGTGCCGCTCATGCGGGCATCGGAGAGGCGCAGCATATCCCTGTGCCCTTTCTTCAGGAGCGCCTTCGGGATCGGCAGCATGCCCCATTCCGGCATGCCGGGGCCGCCTTGCGGGCCGGCGCCGCGCAACACCATGACGTGGTCGGGCGTGATATCGAGATTTTCATCGTCGACCGCCGCCTTCATCTCCGGATAGCTGTCGAAGACCAGCGCCGGTCCTTGATGCTTGTGGAAGCGCGGATCGCAGGCAGCGGGCTTGATGACGGCGCCTGTCGGCGCAAGGTTGCCCTTCAGCACCGCAAGCGAGCCCTCATGATAGACCGGATTGTCGAGCGACCGGATGACATCGTCATTGTAGCATTTGGCACCCTCGAGCGTTTCGCCGAGGGTAACGCCGGATACGGTCAGTGCCGAAAGGTCGAGCTTGGAAGAGAGCTTCGCCATCAACGCGCGCAAGCCGCCGGCGTAATAGAAATCCTCCATCAGATAGGTCTTGCCGGTCGGCCTGATATTGGCGAGCACCGGTGTCGTGCGTCCGGCCTTGTCGAGATCGTCGAGCGAGAGGTTGATGCCGGCGCGCCTTGCCATCGCGATCAGATGCACGACGGCATTGGTGGAACAGCCGGTCGCCATGGCGACAGCGACGGCATTGTAGACGGCGGCCTGTGTGACGATCTTCGAGGGGACGAGATCCTCCCACACCATCTCGACGATCCGTCGGCCGACGGCCGACGACATGCGGATGTGATTGGCATCCGGAGCGGGGATCGAGCTTGCACCCGGCAGCGTCAGCCCCATTGCCTCGGCGATCGCCGTCATCGTGCTTGCCGTACCCATGGTCATGCAGTGACCGTAAGAGCGGGCGATGCCGGCTTCGACATCGACCCATTCCTTCTCCGAGATGGTGCCGGCTCGGCGCTCATCCCAGAATTTCCATGCGTCGGACCCCGAACCCAGATATTCGCCGCGGTAATTGCCGCGCAGCATCGGGCCAGCCGGCAGGTAGATCATCGGCAGCCCCATGGAGAGCGCGCCCATGACGAGCCCGGGTGTCGTCTTGTCGCACCCGCCCATCAGGACGGCACCATCGACCGGATGCGAGCGGAGCAATTCTTCTGCCTCCATCGCCAGCATGTTGCGATAGAGCATGGTCGTCGGCTTCACATAGCTTTCCGACAGCGACAGCGCGGGCAGTTCCAGCGGGAAGCCGCCGGCCTGCAGGATGCCGCGTTTCACATCTTCGACGCGATGCTTGAAATGGGCGTGACACGGATTGGCATCGGACCAGGTGTTGAGGATGGCGATGACCGGCTTATCCGTCCATTCCTCCGGCGCATAACCCATCTGCATGGTACGCGAGCGATGGCCCGAGCTTCTGAGGTCATCGGGTGCAAACCATCTGGCGCTGCGTAAGTCGTGGGGCTTCTTCCTGCTGTTCATTGTATTTGCGCCTCGTATTCGAATGTTGGCCGAAGGGATAAATCCATGCGCCTGCTCATTCCTTCATGCCCCATTTTAGCAGGGTACGGCGTTCGATCGTCTGAAAAACCAGATTTTCGACAATAAGCCCGATGACGATCACAGTCAGCAGGCCGGCAAAGACCGAGGGTATGTCGAGAAGATTGCGGTTTTCGAAGATGAACCAGCCGAGACCGCCCTGGCCGGAGGAGACGCCGAAGACGAGTTCGGCGGCGATCAGCGTGCGCCAGGAGAAGGCCCAGCCGATCTTCAGGCCTGTGAGGATCGACGGGAAGGCTGCGGGGATCAGGATGCGGAAAACATAGGAGAGGCCTGTCAGCCCATAGTTGGCACCGACCATGCGCAGAGTGCGGGAGACGCCGAGAAAGCCCGCATGGGTATTGAGCGCGACGGCCCAGAGCACGGAATGTATGAGCACGAAGACGAGGCTTGCAGGCCCCAGCCCGAACCAGATGAGGGCGAGAGGGAGCAGCGAGATGGCCGGCAGCGGGTTGAACATCGCCGTCATGGTTTCGAGAAAATCGGTACCAATGCGGGTGTTTATTGCAACGACTGTCAGGACGGCGGCGAGCACCGTTCCCGAGATGTAGCCCGTCACCAATATCTTTAATGTGGTCCAGATGCGGGCCGGCAGGACGCCATCGGCGAAACGGTCATAAAGCGCCGTCAGCGTATCGCTGAGCGTCGGGAACAGCAGCGGATTGTCGAGATGCCGGGCATAGGCTTCCCAGATGACGGCGAGGATGACGATCAGCAATGACTTGCGGAAGAGACCCGACTGCCAAAGAAGCTCAATCGCGCCGAGCTTCTGCTCGACGGCTGCGATATGGCCGGCGGTGTCGGTGGCTTGCGGGGCAAGGATGATCTGCGGTGCGCTCATAGCCTACTCCCTGTGTCCCTGCTCGGCAAACAGCATATGATGGATCTCCTGCTCCAGTTTGGCGGCGGCGGCAGGATCGTCGCGAACAGACTCCACATCGCGCACTTCCGCCTTGACGCGGCCGGGATGCGGCGACAGCAGCAGGATACGGTTGGAGATCTTGATTGCCTCGGCGATCGAGTGCGTGACGAAGATGACGGTGAAGCGCGTATCTTCCCAAAGCTGCAGCAGCTCGTCCTGCATTTGCCGGCGGGTGAGCGCATCGAGTGCTGCGAAGGGCTCGTCCATTAAGAGGATATCAGGCTGCATCGCCATGCCGCGGGCAATGGCGACACGCTGCTTCATTCCGCCTGATAGCATGTGCGGATAGGTATCGACCGCGCGGGTGAGCTTGACCTTGTCGATATAGTCGCGGGCAATCGCCTCGGCTTCGCCGCGGGGGAGACGGCGGGCTGTTGTCAGCGGGAACATGACGTTTTCCAGCACCGTCTTCCAGGGCAGCAGCTGGTCGAATTCCTGGAAGACCATCATGCGGTCGGCGCCAGGCTTCCTGACTGTCTGACCCTTGATCTCGATTCGGCCAGTGGCCGGGGTCAGATAGCCGCCGATGGCCTTCAGCAGCGTCGATTTTCCGCAACCCGAAGGGCCGAGCAGAACGAAACGGTCCGATTGGGCAACCGAGAAACTGACGTTCTCCGTCGCGGTGATAAGCAGGTTCGGCGTCTTGTAGCGAAGCGTCACCTTGTCGACATTCAGAAGCGGTGTTGCGGTCATTTTTTCCGTCGCCGGCATGTCGGCGTGTGTTTTTGCCTGAAGCATGAGCCTTCTCCGAGGAATGGCTTGAAGGCGGCATTCGCGCCGTCGACAGGCGTCAGTTGCCATTAAGATCGGCGGCTTCCGGCAGGTAATAGTCGGTCCAGGCCTTGGGCATCGTCTTCAGCGTGCCGATCTTGTAAAGGTGGGCCGCAAACTTCATGGTTCCCTGCGGGTCCATGCGGAATTCCATCATGTGCGGCTCGTTCAGGATCGCCATGAGATCATCGACGCTGGTCTTGTCGCCGCTCACGGTCTTGTAGGCTTCCACGGCCGATTTCGGATCCTTCTTGATGAAGTCGATCGCTTCAGCCGTCGCCTCGCGCACGGCCTTGACGATGGTCGGGTTGGCGCTTGCGAATTGGGTGGTGGTGAAGAAGGTGCCTTGAGTCAGCTCGCCGCCGATGATGTCGCGGGAATCGACCACCTTGTGAACGCCTTGCTGTTTCAATTCCAGATATTGAAAGGGCGGGGCGGAGAAGTGGTTCTTGACCTCATGGGTCTGATTGGCAAGGGCTGCCATCGCATCAGGATGGCCAAGCTGCACCGTATTGGCATCGAACTTGTGCACCTGGTCGTCGCCATACATTTGCGCGGCGGCCATCTGCAGCAGGATCGCCTGCGTCGAGACTCCGACGGTCGGCACCGCGATCTTGTCGCCGGGCTGAATATCCTTCAGCGACTGGATGCGCGGATCGCGCGAGACCATGATGACCGGCTGAGCCGAATTGGTGACGATACCTTTGACCTTGCCTCTCGTGCGGTCCCATAGCAGCAGCAGATTGCCGGTGCCGGTATTGACGATGTCGACATTGCCTGACAGTAGCGCATCGGTCTGTGCGCCGCCGCCGCTGAAGGTGCGCCATTCAACCTTGACGCCCTGCAGGCCGTCGGCGGCCGCATGCTTCTCGATCAGCTTCTGCGTCTCCATGACATGGCTGGCCAGATAAAGAATGCCCGGCTGGCGCGTGATCGAAATATCGGTCTTTTCCGCTGCGCCGGCTGAAAAGGTGCCGGCAATCACCATGCCGACCGCGGTCAGACAGCGAAGAAATCCTCTCATTTGCTCCTCCCGATTGATCCAACCCTCGAGAAATGAGGTTGGCTTCGAGCCACTAAAGCACTAATGTATCAGTGCATCAAGCCCCGAATTGTGCTTAATGAACAGACGCTCTCGATCAGAAAGACCGCCAGTGAAGCTCAATCCGAAAGAATTTGCCCTCGATCGCTCCCGCCAAGTCGGACCTCAGATTCTCGAGATCCTGCGATCACGTATTCTTTCGATGAGCCTGCCGCCGACGACGGTCCTGTCGCGCATCTCGCTGCAAAGCGAATTCAACGTCAGTCAGACCCCCGTACGCGACGCCCTAATCCGGCTGGAGGAGGAGGGGCTGGTCGAGGTCTACCCGCAATATGCGACGGTCATTTCGCGGATCGATATCCGCAATGCGACCGAAGCGCACTTCCTGCGATTGTCGATCGAACTTGAGGCCGTTCGCCGGCTGGCAGCCGAGTCGCCAGCAGAAACGGCAGCAATTCTGGAAGGCATCCTGGCTCGGCAGAAGCATGTGGTGTCGCAGGAAACCTACGATCTCTTCGACATGCTCGATAAGGATTTCCATCGCGTTCTTTATGAAAGGGCGGGCATTCTGGGCCTGTGGTTGACGGTTCGCCGCCAGAGCGTGCATCTCGACCGGCTGCGCATGCTCAACCTGCCGATGCCCGGCAAGCTCGAGCAGATCATTATCGACCATCAAGCCGTGGTCGATGCCGTCCGCTCAGCCGATGCGGAGGCTGCCGTCGCCGCTCTGCGTCGGCACCTGTCGGGCACCCTGTCGATCATCGACCTGATCTGTGAACAATATCCGGATTATGTGAGCCGTTAGATTATGTCTTGATGGCGGAAAAGAACAGGAATCGCGGTTTGGTCGTCAGGCTTTTATGCGCGTCGGGGAAAAGAGCGCCGACCTTCGGATCGGGCTGAGGCTCGCTTACGATTTCGATTCGAAATTCGGCAGACTTGAGCGCATCGAACATGGCATGAAGCGGTCTATGCCAAAAGCGCATCGTTATGGCCTTGTCTCCACGCTGCCAGATTTCGCTGAAACTATAGGTCTCGAAATAGTTGTCCTGGCTGGCGAATTCATGATCCATGAAGGGATGATGCGTGGAGAAAACCAGGCGGCCGCCGCTGGACAGCACGCGCCTGAATTCCGAAAGGGGCCGCGACCAATCAGGCAGATAGTGCATAACCAACGAGGAGATGATCAGGTCGAAGCTGCCGTCCAGAAAGGGCAACGGCTGGTTCAGGTCGGCCAGCAACAATCGCGCGCGTCCGTTCAGGCGGCGTTGCGCGATCCCGAGCAAGCCCACGCTCACATCGACGCCCGTCAGGATCGCGCCACCATCGACGAGAGCGCTTGCATGTGCTCCGCCGCCGCAGCCTGCATCGAGGACCCGAAGTCCGGCGACATCTCCGGCCAGCGAAAGAATGGCCGGGCGCTCATAATAGGCGTTCCAGGCATTGTTCTCGTTGTCGGCTTGATAGGCGGCCGCGAACGCATCGTAGTCATTTTCGGACAAAGTAGCTCCTCCCCGAGAAACGGCACATTCAGCGGAATTCATTTGCTATCGTTTCCGCTACCCTACAGGCTCGTGATTTTCGCGGCAAGATTGCGCCTTCAATGGAGACGCAAGCGATTTTGAGCGTAGCAGTCGCCTCTTTGGACTGCCGGTAGATGTGGAGCGCGCAAGCACCTGCATTGGCTTGCGCCTCGCTTCATGCGACAAAGTCACAGGGAAATAATTCATGGAGTTCGCTTGACCATCGGACTTGCGCATGCCGAGCTGATCGCAGTTTTAACGGCCGTCACCGGCAGCGATCCAAGGGTGATGACGGTGCGGTCGGGCGATGCCTTGCCGTCCGGCCCATTCGAGCTTGGGCATCGCACGCTGCAAAGCGGATTGCGCGAATGGGTCCAGGAGCAGACGGCGCATCCGGTCGGCTATCTGGAGCAGCTCTATACCTTTGCCGATCGCGATCGAAACAACGAAATTCTCGGCGGCCGCACGATTTCGATCAGCTATCTGGGGCTGGTGCGCGAGCAGGCGGCTCCCGGCGGCGGGATGCCGGGCTGGCACGGCTGGTACGAATATCTTCCCTGGGAGGATCATCGGCGGGGCCAGCCGTCCATGCTTGACGATATTGCCACGCGTCTTACGGCATGGATCGGCGACGATGCGATGCGGCGTGACCAGCGCCGCCGGCGGGCCGATTTTACCTTCGGATTGAATGGTGCCGCATGGAACGAGGATCTTGTTCTGCAGCGTTATGAGTTGCTCTATGAGGCGCGTCTCGTTGCCGAGGCGGGCTGTGATCCCAAGCACAATTTCGGCAGATCGATGTTTGCCGATCATCGCCGCATCCTTGCGACAGGCATGGCGCGGCTCAGGGCCAAGATCAAATACCGCCCCGTCGTCTTCGAACTCATGCCCGAGAATTTCACGCTGCTGCAATTGCAGAAAACCGTGGAGGCGCTCGCCGGCCTGACGCTGCACAAGCAGAATTTCCGCCGGCTGATCGAGCAGCAGGAACTGGTGGAGGAAACCGGCGGTACGGAAAGCGAGACCGGCGGCCGTCCCGCCAAGCTCTTCCGCTTCCGCCGAGCCATCCTCGACGAACGAGAATTTGCCGGAACGAAATTGCCGCTCTCCCGCAATTGACATATGCTCATAACGAGAATATCTATTTGCGCACGATATGCTCAAATTGAGTATAAAAGGAGCCGGTCATGAATGTTCCCATATCCGCATCCTCCCTCTACGATCGCGTCAGCCGCGTCATCCCCAAGGCCGAATGGCTGACGTTTCAGAATGACGTCGAGGCGATCCTCGAATTGAAACGGCAACGCAACGCCGTCATTCTCGCCCATAATTACCAGACACCGGAAATCTTCCACGGCGTTGCCGATATCGTCGGAGACAGTCTTGCGCTTGCCCGCAAGGCGGCGGAGATCGATGCCGACATCATCGTCCTTGCCGGCGTGCACTTCATGGCCGAGACAGCCAAGCTGCTGAACCCGGAAAAGACCGTTCTCATCCCCGATATGGAGGCCGGCTGCTCGCTGGCGGCATCGATCACGCCTGAGGATATCGCGCTGCTGCGTCAGGCCCATCCGGGCGTTCCGGTCGTCACCTACGTCAATACGTCGGCGGCGGTGAAGGCGGCTTCCGATATCTGCTGCACCTCGGGAAATGCCCGACAGGTGGTAGAATCGCTCGGCGTGCCGAAGGTGCTGATGCTTCCGGACGAATATCTGGCGCGCAACGTCGCGCGTGAAACCAATGTCGAGCTCATCGCCTGGCATGGGCATTGCGAGGTTCACGAGCTTTTCACTGCGGACGATATACGCCAGCTCCGCGAGAATTATCCCGGCGTGACCGTGCTGGCCCATCCGGAATGCCCGCCCGACGTCGTTGCGGCGGCGGACTTCGCCGGCTCGACGGCCGTGATGTCCGATTATGTCGGCAAGAGGCGTCCGTCGCGCGTCGTGCTGCTCACCGAATGTTCGATGAGCGACAATGTCGCCGTGCATCACCCGGATGTGGAATTCATCCGCCCCTGCAATCTCTGTCCGCATATGAAGCGCATCACGCTTGGCA
>NZ_JAUQTZ010000154.1:0-14413 GCF_059803845.1 Rhizobium sp. UFLA01-1127
CGAACCAATAATAGTGATAGATCACAGCGCCTTCGACCTCGCCGGCATTGACGGCCTTCATGGCGACACTGTTGCCCTTGTAGAAGCTGGCATTTTGCTTCATCGCCTTCAGCCAGGCGCGGGTGGCATCCTCGCCCTTCAGCTCAAGCAGCGCGCTGACGATCGCCTGGAAGTCGGCGCCGGCCGGCGAAGCGCCCCAACGGCCCTTCCACTTGGGATCGGCGAGATCGAGCAGCGATTTCGGCAGATCGGCTTCCTTCAGCTTGGTTTTGTCATAGGCGAAAACCGTGGAGCGCGCCGCGACGCCGACCCAGTTGCCATCGGCCGCCTTGAAGGTTTCCGGCACCTGCGCAAGCGTATCGGCATTGACCGAGGCGAAGAGCTTGTTGGCATCGACCAGCGCCATGCCCGGCGAGTTTTCCGTCAGATAAACGTCCGCCGGGGAGGCCGCGCCTTCCTGGACGATCTGGTTGGCAAACTGCATGTCGCTGCCGTTGCGGATCGTGACCTTGATGCCGGTTTCCTTGGTGAAGCCATCCGCCCATGCCTGCGTCAGTGCCTCGTGCTGGGCGTTATAGACGACGATGCCTTCGGATTCGGCGGCATTCGCTACCATCGGAGCGATCGCAAGACCTGCGGCAAGCACCAGCGCGCTGGTGAGATGAGTAAAGGAAAAAGTCATAAGCCCTCTCGCTTGAAAGTCACCGCCTGAGGCGGCCTTGGGATAGGCTATATTTTTCCTGAGAATTTTTTTCAAGTTTACACGGGCGCTTTATCATCAAAAAAGTTTGAAATATAAGTCAAGATTTCATCGCTATCTCTGCAGCGAGATCGATCCAGGCTTTGCCGGCATGCGAGAGATAGCCGCCCCGCCGCCATATCCACGCCATGTGCCACGCCATTTCCGGCTCGACGACGAGCGCGTGGCTGACGCCGGGACGCTGCCGCTGCTCGGCGATCAACCGCGGCAGGAAACCCACGCCGAGCCCGGCTGCGACAAGCTCGACGATAAAATTGATCTGGCTCGAGCGTGCGGCGATATCGGGCGCGAAGCCGGCGTTGCGGCAGGCATCGAGAATAATGCCATTGAGGGCAAAGCCGGCTTCAAACAAGATAAAGGAATTGCCCTGCAGCGCCGCGAGCGGTACCGCCGCACGCCCGGCGAGAGGATGCGCGGCGGGCAGCAGCACATGCATCGGCTCGCAGCGTACGCTCTGCCACTCGAATATGTCGCGCGTCGGCAGGAGCGAGGCGCCGAGATCGACTTCGCCGGAAAGAACCATTTCCTCCAGGCGCATGGATCCCTGCTCCGCCAGCTTGATCTCGATCCCCGGATAGCGATTGCGGAAGACGGCAAACATCGGCGCAAACAGCGCATCGTTGCCGATCGGCGGCAGGCCGAGACGCAGCGTGCCACGGGCAAGGCCACGCAGTTCGGCGAGTTCGGCAAGCAGATCGTCTCGCGCGGCAAGCATTGCCACGGCCCGGCGATACACCACCTCGCCTGCATCGGTCAGGGTCGCGCTGTGACCAATGCGATTGAGCAGCGCCAGACCGAGCTCATCCTCGAGCTGGCGCACGGCCTTGCTGACGGCGGACTGGGTCGTGAATACCACCTTCGCAGCCTCCGAAAATCCGCCCTGGCGCACCACCTCGACAAATGCCCTTAAAGTTCGAAGTTCCATAGCTATTCCTTTTGGGACTGGATTTGATGAAATCAATTCATTTTATTCATGCTGGCACAAGGTTTATCTTTAGGACATCGAATTTTCCCGAGTTTCTCCATGCGCATCGATCTGCAAAACCATCCGAGAGTGAGCCGTTTGGCTCAGATCCTGCTGCTGCTCGCCTTCTGGCAAGCGGGCGAGGCCATCGTAGGCCTGACGCACCTGCCGATACCCGGCGCCATCGCCGGCATGCTGCTGGTGTTCGCGCTGCTTGCCAGCGGCAGGATCGGCATGGCGAGCATGAAACGTGGTGCGGAGTGGTTCCTCGGCGAGATGCTGCTGTTCTTCGTGCCGGCGGTGCTGGCCGTGCTCGATCATGGCGAATTCATCGGTATCGTCGGGCTGAAGGTGCTCATAGTGATCTCCGCCGGCACGGTCATGGTCATGAGCGTGACCGCCATTGCGATCGATATCGGCTGCCGCCTCATGATGCGCCACGGAGCCTCCCGCCATGTCCGCCATTGAAACCGCCGCATCCGGCCTGTTCTGGCCGCTGGCGACGATCGGTCTCTACTATGTTTCCAAGACGCTCCACCGGCGCTGGCCTTCGCTCTGGCTGTCGCCGCTGGTGGTGGCGCCTGCAGCCCTGATCGCCATCGCACTCGTACTGCACGCAGATTATCAGGACTACATGCACGACAGCCGATGGCTGCTGGCCCTGCTCGGGCCGGCGACCGTCGCCTTTGCCGTGCCGATCTACGAGCAGCGGGGTCTCATCAAGCGCTACTGGCCCGTTCTCCTGTTCGGCATAACCGTCGGCAGCACCACGGCCATGGTGTCTGCGTGGGGACTCGCCAGCCTTCTCGGCCTCGATGAGAGCGTGCGGCTCAGTCTGATGCCGCGCTCGATCAGCACGCCTTTTGCCATGGTGGTGTCGGATGATATCGGTGGCGTGCCCAATCTGACCGCCGTCTTTGTCGTCGTCACCGGCCTGTTCGGCGCCGTTGTCGGACAAATCTTGCTGCGGCTGCTGCCATTGAAATCGGGCATGGCGCGCGGCGCGCTCTACGGCATGGGCGCGCACGGCATCGGCGTCGCCAAGGCGCATGAGATCGGCCGTGAGGAAGGATCGATCGCCGGTCTCGTCATGGTGCTGGTGGGGCTGACGAACGTGCTGGCGGCACCGCTGGTCGCATGGCTTATGCATGCAGCCTGACCAAAAAAAGCCGCGGCACTTCCATGCCGCGGCCCTCCTTCAGTTCGATGGTCCGTCTCAGTTGTCGCGCGTTTCCAGCGTCTTGCTGAAGAAGATGGCGACCAGCGTGCAGACGACGCCCGACAGCAGATAGAGGCTGGTGTAGACGAGGCCGAACTGGCTGGAGAGGGCGAGCGCCACGAAAGGCGCGAAGCCGGCACCGATCAGCCAGGACAAATCGGATACGAGAGCCGAACCGCTGTAGCGATAGTTGCGGGTGAAGCGCGAGGCGCTGGCGCCGGCTGCCTGTCCGAAGGAAAGGCCGAGCAGCGTAAAGCCGAGAACCACATAGACATGACGGCCGGTCGCCCCGCCATCGAGCAGCCAGGGAGCCACGAAGGCGAAGCAGGCGATCAGCACGGCGCCGATGGCCAGTTGATTGCGGCGGCCGATCCGGTCGGCCAGCATACCTGAACAGATGATGGCGAGGATGCCGCAGATCGCGCCGAGGAACTCCATCAGCAGGAACGAGCCGGGGGTCTGCTCGCTGTAGAGCGTGACCCAGCCGAGCGGGAAGACCGTGACCAGATGGAAGGTCGCAAAGCTTGCAAGCGGCACGAAGGCGCCGATCAGGACGTCCCGGCCATGGACGCGCAGCAGTTGCGTCATCTTCACAGGCTCTAGCTCATGGCGGTCCAGCAGGGTGCCAAATTCTTCGGTCGCAACCAGGCGCAGGCGGGCGAAGAGCGCAACGACATTGACCGCGAAGGCGCAGAAGAACGGGTAGCGCCAGCCCCAATCAATGAAGTCCGCCGTCGTGAGGCTCGTGACGAAATAGGCAAACAGCGCGCTTGCCAGCATGAAGCCGATCGGCGCGCCGAGCTGCGGGATCATCGCATACCAGCCGCGGTGATTGGTCGGTGCATTGAGCGCAAGAAGCGAGGCGAGGCCGTCCCAGGCGCCGCCGAGCGCGAGACCCTGGCCGATGCGGAAGATGGCAAGCAGGACGATCGCGTAGACGCCGACTTCCGAATAACCGGGCAGGAAGCTCATCGCCGCCGTCGAGCCGCCGAGCAGGAACAGCGCGACCGTCAGCTTGACGCCACGTCCATATCTGCGGTCGACCGCCATGAAGATGAACGAGCCGATCGGGCGGGCGATAAAGGCCAGCGCGAAGACCAGGAAGGAAAGCATCGTGCCATGCAGCGGGTCGGCGAAGGGGAAGATGAGCTTCGGGAAGACCAATACGGATGCAATGGCATAGACGAAGAAATCGAAGAACTCGGACGTGCGACCGATGATCACGCCGATGGCGATGTTGCCGGGGGCGACGGAGCCGTTCGCATGCATGCTGCGGGCATCGCTCTCCAGAGTTGAAGACTTGGGATTCAGTGATTCATGCGTAACGCTGACCATGCGCGGGAGCCTCCCTCTCCGGGCACGAATTCCTCCACGAATTCGTGCATAATGAAAATGTCGATCAAACGTGCGAACATATCAAGTATCCAGCATGAAATAATTCGCAAATTGGCAATCGGTCGAGATATTGTCCGCCATTGGTGCCGCATTCGGGACGAAGAACAACCGCCGGTGATAGCCATTTGTTCCGATCCAGGTATATTAGCGCCGGCGAAAGCGAATTGCTTGATAGAAAACCTTCTAGATTTTCGAGGGTTTTCCCGATAGGTGGGACAGCATTCCATACCGCAATGCACTCAAGCTTGCTGCGGTGCGACGAAACACCTCATATCGTTCATGACCGCCGTCCTTTAGTCGCGGTAGGGTCGAAACAAGAAGAGCTTTAAGACGTGCCAAGACTATTGAAGATTTTCAGCCGTTTATCCATCATCCCTTTGTTTTTGCTGCTATCAGGCTGCAATCTGGTGGTGATGGCCCCTTCCGGCGATATCGCCATGCAGCAGCGAGACCTCATCATCGTCTCGGTGGTGCTGATGCTGATCATCATCATCCCGGTGATCTTGCTGACGCTGTTCTTCGCCTGGAAATACCGTCAGTCGAACACGCAAGCGACCTACGAGCCGGATTGGCATCATTCGACACGTCTGGAGCTGGTCATCTGGTCCGCTCCGCTTGCCATCATCATCGCGCTCGGTGCGGTGACCTGGATCAGCACCCATCAGCTCGACCCCTATCGGCCGCTCGACCGCATCGCCGCCGACAAGCCGCTCAGTGCCGACGTGAAGCCGCTGACGGTCGAAGTGGTCGCGCTCGACTGGAAATGGCTGTTCTTCTATCCGGAATACGGCATCGCCACCGTCAATGAGATGGCAGCTCCCGTCGATCGCCCGATCAACTTCAAGATCACGGCCTCCTCGGTGATGAACTCCTTCTTCATCCCGGCGCTGGCAGGCCAGATCTACGCCATGCCGGGCATGGAGACCAAACTGCACGCCGTCATCAACCATCCCGGCGAATTCCAGGGCCTGTCGGCCAACTATAGCGGCGCCGGCTTCTCGAACATGCGCTTCAAGTTCCACGGTTTGGATCAGGCCGGTTTCGACCAATGGGTCCAGAAGGCAAAGAGCCAGGGCACGGCTCTCGGCCGCCAGGAATACATGGCGCTCGCCAAGCCGAGCGAACGCGAGCCGGTGCGCTATTTCAACGCCGTCGACGACGGGCTCTATAACGCCATCCTCAACATGTGCGCCGATCCGAGCAAGATGTGCATGAGCGAGATGATGCATATCGACGCCAAGGGCGGCGCCGGCAAGGAAAGCCACGAAAACCGCGAGCGCCTGATCTACGACAACCGCGAAGGCGCCTCGGCCGAGGTCACGCCCGTCAAGGCTGAAGGGAATGCTACCCATACCATGCAGCATGGAGACAACTCCATGCCGGGCATGGACATGGGCAACGGCTCTTCTTCCGATTCGCCGACCGGTTCGGCGCAGCATCAGGGTCATTGATCCGGTGCGCTCAATAACAAGACATTCATAAGGGACAGAGGCAATCCATGTTTTCCAACCCGGACCTCTATAAATTCATCTTCGGTCGGCTGACGCTCGATTCCATTCCATATCACGAACCGATCCTCGTCGTGACCTTCATCGGCGTCGCCGTCGGCGGTATCGCCCTTCTTGGCCTGCTGACCTATTTCCGCCTCTGGGGTTATCTCTGGAAGGAATGGTTCACCAGCATCGATCACAAGAAGATCGGCATCATGTACGTCGTGCTGGCGCTGATCATGCTGCTGCGCGGCTTTTCCGATGCGCTGCTGATGCGCCTGCAGCAGGCCATCGCCTTCAACGGTTCCGAAGGTTATCTGCCGCCGCATCACTACGACCAGATCTTCACCGCCCACGGCGTCATCATGATCTTCTTCGTGGCGATGCCCTTCGTCACCGGCCTGATGAACCTCGTCGTGCCGCTGCAGATCGGCGCGCGCGACGTGTCCTTCCCGTTCCTCAACAACTTCTCCTTCTGGATGACGACGGCAGGCGCGATCGTCATCATGATCTCGCTCTTCATCGGCGAATTCGCCAAGACCGGCTGGCTGGCCTATCCGCCGCTTTCCGGCATCGCCTACAGTCCCGATGTCGGCGTCGATTATTATATCTGGGGCCTGCAGGTCGCGGGTATCGGAACGACGCTTTCGGGCATCAACCTGATCGCCACCATCGTCAAGATGCGCGCGCCGGGCATGACCTTCATGAAGATGCCGGTCTTCACCTGGACCTCGCTCTGCACCAACATCCTGATCGTTGCATCCTTCCCGATCCTGACCGCCACGCTCGCCCTGCTGACGCTCGACCGCTATGCCGGCACGAACTTCTTCACGAATGACCTCGGCGGCAATCCGATGATGTATGTCAACCTCATCTGGATCTGGGGCCACCCGGAAGTCTACATCCTGATCCTGCCGGCCTTCGGCGTCTTCTCGGAAGTCGTCGCCACCTTCTGCGGCAAGCGCCTCTTCGGCTACGCCTCGATGGTCTACGCCACCTGCGTGATCATGATCCTCTCCTACCTCGTCTGGCTGCACCATTTCTTCACCATGGGCTCGGGCGCCAGCGTCAATTCCTTCTTCGGCATCACGACGATGATCATCTCGATCCCGACGGGTGCGAAGCTCTTCAACTGGCTGTTCACGATGTATCACGGCCGCATCCGCTACGAGCCGCCGATGCTGTGGACCGTCGGCTTCATGGTGACCTTCACCATCGGCGGCATGACCGGGGTCATGCTGGCTGTTCCGCCGGCCGACTTCGTGCTGCACAACTCGCTGTTCCTGATCGCCCACTTCCATAACGTGATCATCGGCGGCGTGCTCTTCGGCATGTTCGCAGGCGTCAACTACTGGTTCCCGAAGGCCTTCGGCTTCAAGCTCGATCCTTTCTGGGGCAAGATGAGCTTCTGGTTCTGGCAGATCGGCTTCTGGTTCGCCTTCATGCCGCTCTACATCCTCGGCCTGATGGGCGTCACCCGCCGCGTCAGCCAGTTCGACGATCCGTCGCTGCAGATCTGGTTCATCATCGCAGCCTTCGGCGCCGGCCTCATCGCCATCGGCATCGCCTGCTTCCTCATCCAGCTCGCCGTCAGCTTCATGAAGCGCGAAGAGCTTCGCGATCACACGGGCGACCCCTGGGGCGGCCGCACGCTGGAATGGTCCACCTCTTCGCCGCCGCCGGCCTACAACTTCGCCTTCACGCCGATCGTCTACGGTCACGACGCCTGGTGGGACATGAAGAACCGCGGCTACGTCAGGCCGACCGAAGGCTTCATCCCGATCCACATGCCGAAGAATACCGGCACCGGCATCATCCTCGGCGTTCTCTCCATCGGCTTCGCATTCGGCATGATCTGGTACATGTGGTGGCTTGCCGCCATCACCTTCGTCGCGATGATCGCCGTCACAATCGGCCATACCTTCAACTACAAGCGCGACTACCACATCCCCGCCGACGAGGTCGTCAAGACCGAGAACGAGCGTACGAAGCAGCTCGCAGGACAGGTGTAAGACTTATGACCACCCAAACCGCACACGCTCCCAAGGATGGCGAAACGCCCGCCTTCTACATGACGGAAGAGCACCATCCGGAAGGCAGCACCATGCTGGGCTTCTGGATCTACATCATGAGCGACTGCCTGATCTTCGCAGTCCTCTTCGCCACCTTCGCCGTACTCGGCCACAGCTATGCGGCCGGTCCGTCTCCGGCCGACCTCTTCGAGCTGCCGCTCGTCGCCGTCAACACGGCGATGCTGCTCCTCTCCTCCATCACCTACGGCTTCGCCATGCTGGCGATGGAGAAGAACAATAAGTCGGGCACGCTGATCTGGCTGACGATCACCGGCATCTTCGGCGCCCTCTTCATCTTCTTCGAACTTTACGAGTTCTACCACCTGATCCTCGACGGCGCCGGCCCGCAGCGCAGCGCCTTCCTCTCGGCCTTCTTCACGCTGGTCGGCACGCACGGTCTGCACGTCACCACCGGTATCGTCTGGCTGATCACGCTGATGGTGCAGGTCGGCCGGTATGGCCTGATCGCGGAGAACAAGCGCCGCCTGATGTGCCTTTCGATGTTCTGGCACTTCCTCGACGTCGTCTGGATCGGCGTGTTTTCCCTCGTCTATCTCATGGGAGTTCTCGGATGAGCTCGAACGTAGACCATTCTCATCATTCCGGCGACGCCCACGGCCATGACCACCATGGCGGTCACGAGGCGTCCCACGGCACTTTCAAGAGCTACATGACGGGGTTCATCCTCTCCGTCATCCTGACCGCCATCCCCTTCTGGCTGGTCATGGGCAAGGTTTTCGCCGATCCGGCCATCACCGGAGCGATCGTCATGATCCTCGGCGTGATCCAGATCGTCGTGCACATGATCTACTTCCTGCACATGAACACCCGCTCGGAAGGCGGCTGGAACATGATGGCGCTGATCTTCACGATCGTGATCGTCATCATCGCGCTGTCGGGTTCGCTCTGGGTCATGCATCACCTCAACGCGAACATGATGCCCATGTCGCCCGAGATGATGCGCAACATGCCGTAAGACCGAGCGGCGGGCCTTCAGGCCCGCCCTCTTTCCGGCCCAAAATATCAGCCGGATGCTGCGCGGCGCATCCTTGAGATCGCTCCAGAATATCCGCCTTTCTTCGAATCGCGAAAACGCTCTATCCTTTTGTCTTTACGCAATTCCGGACGGGAAACCGCCGCGCACTTTCCCTGGAATTGCTCTAAGTCGCAGGCGATTTTTCAAGACTACGCGTGATCTTCAGCGAAGAGAAACTAAGATCTCCCGAAATCATGCGGCAGCGCGTCCCCGGAGACCAGCGCCATGACCGACACTTCCTCGAATACATCCCCAGGCAAGCCGCGTTCGACGTTTGCTCTTGCGATCTGGGTGTTCCTGCTTCTGCTGCTCACCGCTCTCCTGATCGGGCTCGGTACATGGCAGGTGCAACGGCTGCATTGGAAGCTCGATCTCATCGCCAGGGTCGATGCGCGCGTGCATGCACCCGCGGTTGCTGCACCCGACCGGTCGCAATGGGCCGATATCAACGCCGAAAACTCCGAATACAAGCATGTACAGGTGAGCGGGACCTTCCTCAACGACAAGGAAACGCAGATCTATGCCTCGACCGCACTCGGCGCGGGCTATTGGGTGCTGACACCGCTGAAGCTCGCGGACGGCACGATCGTTATCATCAACCGTGGCTTTGTGCCTACGGAAATGCGCAATCCGGCGACGCGGCCCGAGAGCTGGACCGGCACGGATACCACCGTCACCGGCCTGTTGCGGATCAGCGAGCCCAAGGGCACGCTGCTGCGCTCCAATGTACCGGCGGAAGAGCGCTGGTATTCGCGCGACGTAGCGGCCATTGCTGCGGCTCGCGGCCTGCAGAATGTCGCTCCCTATTTCATCGATGCCGACGATACGAAGAACCCCGGCGGCCTGCCTGTGGGCGGGCTGACGCAGATTACCTTCCACAACAGCCATCTCGTCTACGCCATCACCTGGTATGGATTGGCCGCGATGACGCTCGGCCTGGCCGTCTACCTCGTCTATTTCGAACGACGGCGGGCGAAGGCGATCCGCTGATCGCCAAGGCATTTCCGCTTGCCGCTTTTGCGGGAACGGTCCTATGCCGGCTTCGCTGGGAAGCGAAGTTGCCAGCGTCGGCCGTCGCTGGTCATCTCGACGATTCCAAGCGGCTCGACGTCGATCGACCAGAATGCTGCGGCCGGCGCATGCAGAGCCTGCAGAACGGCGGCGCGAATGACGCTCGCATGG
The DNA here is from genome assembly GCF_059803845.1 of Rhizobium sp. UFLA01-1127. Taxonomy (NCBI): domain Bacteria; kingdom Pseudomonadati; phylum Pseudomonadota; class Alphaproteobacteria; order Hyphomicrobiales; family Rhizobiaceae; genus Rhizobium; species Rhizobium sp. UFLA01-1127. The sequence goes on from NZ_JAUQTZ010000154.1 coordinate 10,119, forward strand.
GTGATGACGGCGACGTGGCCGGCATCCTCGATATGGTTTCCCATCCACTCGCCGACGCGCTTCACGACCGCCGTCAGGGTTTCGCCGCCATGCGGCGCCACCGACGTATCCGTCATCCATAGCGACAGCGACGCCGCATCCCTCTCATGCAGTTCGGCAAGCGATTGCCCTCGCCAGCCGCCATAGTCGCATTCGCGCAAGGCAATATCCGGAATGGCATCGAGACCGAGGGCTGCGGCTGTTTGGCGCGCGCGCAAGGCCGGACTGCTCCATGCATGATCGATCGACCCGGGCTCGAACGACAGCGCCTGAGCCTGCTGCTCCGCCTTGACCTCCAGAGGCTCTTCGTCCGGGAAGCAGCCCTTTCGATTGGCCTGCGTCGCCCCATGGCAAATCCAGCTCAGACGCGTTTTCATGAGACTGTTCCAGCTCCATCCCCTACCGCGCTCTTGTCGCGATTTCGCATCGCTTTGGCGCTTGATTGACAATTATATTTGCAAACAATTATAAACTTGCACTTGCGGGTGTGGAAGCCGGTGGAATCCCGGCGCGGTCGCGCCACTGTAATCGATGACGGAAACTTCGCCCTCGAGAGCCAGACCCTTCCCGCAAGAACCCTTCCGCAAATGGAACGCGCTTTTCTTGAAGAGGGAAATACAATGTCCGACACCACTTTCGCTCCATCCGCAGTTCCGCAGCCGATTCCGCTCGGCCAAATCCTGCCCTGGGCCATTTTCGCAGGCCTGCTGATGCTGATTGCGATCTATTTCATCGGCGCCGAGGAAGGCGCAACCTCACTGATATCAGGCAGCTATGTGCACGAATTCGTGCATGATGCCCGTCACCTTCTCGGCTTCCCCTGCCACTAAGGGGTCAAGCACATGGTTGGACGTCTTTTGCTCCGCGGTATGATCGTCGGGGCTCTTGCCGGTATTCTCGTTTTTGCTTTCGCCCGCATCTTCGGCGAACCGCTGGTCGATTGGGCCATCGGCTTTGGGGAAAGGGCAGCGCAGGCGGCCGGCGAAGCGACGGAGCCGGAAATCGTCAGCCGCACCACCCAGGCGGGCCTCGGCCTTTTCATCGGCAGCGTGATCTTTTCGACCGCAATAGGCGGATTGTTCGCGCTGGTCTTTTCCCTGGTCTACGGACGTATCAGTTCTTTCGGTGCGCGCGGCACCGCTGCTCTGCTTGCCATCGCTGCCTTCGTGACGATCTCGCTCGTGCCCGACATCAAGTATCCTGCAAATCCGCCGGCCGTCGGCAATCCAGAGACGATCGGCGCGAGAACCGAGCTGTTCTTCATCATGATCGTCGCTTCCACTGCCGGCATGATCGTTGCCATCGGCTTCGGCCGCCGGCTGACGGCACGATATGGCTCCTGGAACGGCGCGATCATTGCCGGCATCGGCTATATCGCCTTCATTGCGCTGATCCAATATCTGCTTCCGCCGATCGACGAAGTGCCGGAACAGTTCTCGGCCGTCGTGCTCTGGCGCTTCCGCATTGCCTCGCTCGGTATGCATGCCATTCTCTGGGCTGCGCTGGGGTTGGCTTTCGGCGCCTGGGCGGAACGGCAGTTGGCGCTGGTGCACTCCGGCAACGTGACCGCGCGCCGGGCCTGATGTGACACGCCGCCTGCATCCTGCGTGCAAGGCGGGCGATGAAGAGCGAAAAAGCGCGCTGGTCGTTCTCGCGGAATTATGGCTTGCGGCACGTGCATTGCGTCCCGAAAGCCATCGCTCCAGCGCCGCGCGTCGCATGTGACGCGCAAAGGTCGCTGCAACACGCTGAACCATGCAGCAAGCAAAACACCGTCGCGCAGTGCGGCGGTGTTTCGGATCTTACCAATAGCGCGGGCGATCGCGCCAGCGGTCATCACCCCAGCCATCACGGTGATGGCGATGGCCATGCCAGCCCCATGGCGGCGGCGGTGGCGGCCTGTAATAACCCCAACGCCGCGGCGGCGGACCCCAGCGATTCGGACGGCATTCACCCCAACGCGTCAGGTGCCAGCCGCGACCGCAGGCATAGTCAATTTTCACGATCGGCACTGAGGCCGTTGTCCCAACGGCCGGGACAGGCATTGCCTCTGCCGAAGATACAACCAGGCTGCCGAACAAGGCAGCGATAGCAATCACGGACGATCTCATTTTGATGGCCCTTTATCCAGGTTCCTTACATGCGAGATTTAACCCCCGAGGCGATGAACGCCGGCTGAACCGAAAAAGGCCTTTTGGCGGCAAAATTGCGATAGGCTCAAGCCGATAGTCACGCGGAAAAAGCTTGTCGTTGTCAACATTTGCGGGCATTCGCAACTTACTCGCGCGTCACGAGAGTTTCATGAAGGAGGCTTACACCAGCAATATCAATTGCCATAAAGGAGTTTGGGATGGTCGACCTCGCCTCAAGTACTTCGGAGGGTGGCAATGCCAGCCATCCAATTCACGGCGCAAGCAGCTCGGCAAAATGGTTTCTGCCGATCTTCGGCGTCGTCGTGCTGGCCGGTCTCGTCTATGTCGGCTATGCCCTCGGCAGCGATCTTGCCGAGGCCGCCGCTGTTCCGTGGATCCTGCTCGGCCTTGCGCTGCTGATCGCGCTCGGATTCGAATTCGTCAACGGCTTCCATGACACGGCCAATGCCGTTGCCACCGTCATCTACACCCGCTCGCTGCCTGCTGAATTCGCGGTCATCTGGTCGGGCTTCTTCAACTTCCTCGGCGTCCTGACCTCGTCCGGTGCCGTCGCCTTCGGCATCCTGGCGCTGCTGCCGGTGGAGCTGATCCTGCAGGTCGGCTCCGGCTCCGGTCTTGCGATGGTGTTCGCCCTCTTGACCGCCGCCATCATCTGGAACCTCGGCACCTGGTATCTCGGCCTGCCGGCATCGAGCTCGCACACGCTCGTCGGCTCCATCATCGGCGTCGGTCTCGCCAATCAGTTCCTGGCGCCTGCCGGCTCCGCCACCAGCGGCGTCGACTGGTCGCAGGCAAGCAACGTCGGCATGTCGCTGCTCCTGTCGCCTATCATCGGTTTCGCCATGGCGGCGATCCTGCTGCTGGTCGCCAAGGTGCTGATCCGCAACAAGGAGCTCTATGAAGCGCCGAAGGGCAATGCGCCGCCGCCGGCCTGGATCCGCGGCCTGCTGATCTTCACCTGCACCGGTGTCAGCTTCGCCCACGGGTCGAATGACGGGCAAAAGGGCATGGGTCTGATCATGCTCATCCTCATCGGTCTCGTGCCGACCGCCTTCGCCCTGAACAAGACGCCCGACGTCAACTATCTCGACGCCTACAAAGCTGCCTCTACGCAAGTCGAGACTGTGCTCGGCAAATATGTGAAGCCGGGTGTTGCCGCGCCGGCCGATCCGAAGGCCGCTGTCAGCAATGCCGTAAAGACCAAGACCTGGACGGACGCGACGACACCGGCTCTCCAAGCCTATATCCATGCCACAAGCGCCGAAATTGCCGCCTATCCCAGCGTCGAGAAGCTGCCAAACGGGCTCGTCGGCAACGTTCGTAACGATATCTACCTGATCGGTGAATCGCTGAAGCTGATCGACAAGCAGAAGCTGCTGCCGATGAGCGCCGACGATCTGAAGGCCGTGACCAGCTATCACGCCGCCGTCGACCACGCGACCAAGTTCATCCCGCTCTGGGTGAAGGTCGCCGTCGCATTGGCACTCGGCCTCGGCACCATGGTCGGCTGGAAGCGCATCGTCGTGACTGTCGGCGAGAAGATCGGCAAGACGCATCTGACCTATGGCCAGGGTGCCGCCGCCGAAGTGGTCGCAATGTTGACGATCGGTGCTGCGGACCATCTCGGCCTGCCGGTCTCGACCACGCACGTGCTATCCTCCGGCGTCGCCGGCACCATGGCGGCGAACGGCTCGGGTCTGCAGTGGTCGACCGTGCGCAATATGCTGATGGCCTGGATCCTGACGCTGCCGGCCTCGATCGCGCTGGCGTTCGGGCTGTTCATCGTGCTGCGTCAGGTGTTCTGACGGAGGCGTCATCCGACGCCCGATACCGGCTTCACAAGAGGCCAAAAAATAACGGCGCCCTGCAACGGGCGCCGTTATTCTTTGATGTTTCCGTAGCTCTTTACGCAATTCCGGACGGAAAACCGCTTGCGCACCTTTCCTGGAATTGCGCTAGCGGACGCTTTCCTTCTTGTTGCCATTGGCACCGAGGCCGGAAACCTTGGCCAGTTCAGACCGCCGGTTGGCATAATTCTGCGCAACCATCGGATAATTGGAAGCCAGCCCCCATTTCTGCCGGTACTCCTCGGGCGTCATGCCG
>NZ_JAUQTZ010000155.1:0-14403 GCF_059803845.1 Rhizobium sp. UFLA01-1127
GGTGGAGGGGGCCCCTTTCATGCCACCTCCTTTGCTAAAGATATAACCCTTGTCTGCAGCCCGGGTTCCGATCGCACCAAGCTGCGATGGAACCGATCCGAAATGAAGGGTCGTCTTTTTTCATCTGCATCGAAGGCAGAAATCACTCTGCACGCGGTTTCCCTGCGCTTTTTCTCTCCGGCAAAATCTGGGAACATTTGTCGCCGCGCGTGGTTCTCGCATAGTCGGCAACAAGAGGTTTGAGGATGAGCTAGCTTTTGATCTCCATGTTCGGCCCGATGACGCCGCCTTTTATACGCCAGAACAGATTGCCGCCGAACGCGAGTGAAATCGTATGCACCGGCTCTAGGTTACATCCGCGGCAGGCGACGGGGGGCGGGCAACCTGCCGCCGGCTGTCAGGCAAAGTGCACGGTCTTCGAAAGGTGAAGTTCGTGCGCGACACGTGTCGATGAGATGCTGTTGCCCATATGACCAGCGTTGCAGTCGCATTCATGGAGGCAGACCTCATGCAATTCACTGTCAACGGCGAAGCAATCGATATCGAGGCCGATATCCGCACGTCGCTGCTCGATCTTCTACGCAATGTTCTCGGGCTCACGGCAACGAAGAAGGGATGCGATCAGGGAGCCTGCGGCGCCTGCACGGTTCTTGCCGATGGCGAACGGATCAACGCCTGTCTGGCGCTGGCCGTCCAATATCAGGGACGAAGCATCACGACGGTTGAAGGAATTGCCTCCGATAGCGAACTTCATCCGCTGCAGCGCGCCTTCGTCGAGCACGAGGGTTTCCAATGCGGCTACTGTACACCCGGGCAGCTTTGCTCCGCGATCGGCATGATGCGTGAGGTCGACGGCAATGTTCCGAGTGCCGTCACGCAAGATCTGACCGCCACCGCCGTTAGTTTCAACGAGCAGGAAATTCGCGAACGGATGAGCGGCAATCTTTGCCGCTGCGGAGCATATAACGGCATCGTGGATGCCATCTCCCAGACATTCGCCGAGACCAGCACCCGCGCAATCGGGAGGGCACGCGCATGAACGTGTTTTCCTATGAGCAAGCCTCAAGCGCGGCAGCCGCCATCGACCTCGCCAAAACCAGTCAAGAACCCCGTTACCTTGGAGGCGGCACCAATCTCGTCGATCTGATGCGTGAAGGCATCGAACGGCCGGAGACGCTGATCGACATTACACGGCTGCCTGGCGCGATCGAGCGGCGTGTGGACGGTGGGCTTTTGATCGGCGCGGCTGCACGGAATACCGCACTCGCGGCCGATCCTTATGTGCGCTTGCATTTTCCGATGCTAGCCCGCTCCATCCTTGCCGGCGCAAGCGCCCAGATCCGCAATATGGCGACAGTCGGCGGCAACATATTACAACGCACGCGCTGCCGATATTTCTATGACGATGCCTCGCGTTGCAACAAAAGACAGCTGGGCGCGGGATGCGATGCCAAGGATGGCTTCAATCGCTATCACGCCATTGTCGGCGCCTCGCAGGACTGTGTCGCGACCCACCCATCCGATATGTGTGTCGCGCTGGTGGCGCTGGATGCAGTGTTGCATCTTGACGGGCCGGAGGGTGCACGGACGATACCGCTGTCCGATTTCCATCGTCTGCCCGGCGACCGGCCCGATATCGAAACGGAATTGCGGCAAAACGAGCTGATCACCGCGATCGAGGTTCCTGCGTTTCCCTTTGGTCGTCACTCGACCTATCGCAAGGTACGCGATCGAGCGAGCTATGCCTTCGCCCTGGTTTCCGCCGCCGCCGCCATCGATATCGACGAGGCGGGCAAGGTCCGCGACATCAGGCTGGCGCTGGGCGGCGTGGCGCATAAGCCTTGGCGCGCGCTGAAGGCGGAAGCGACGCTGAGAGGCGAAGCTGCCACCGCCGCCAGCTTTCGTGCTGCCGCCGAAGCGGAACTCGCAAGCGCCGTCGGGCTGAAAGACAACGAATTCAAGATCGAACTGGCGAAGCGAACCATCGTTGCGGTTCTCGACGAACTGAAGGGAGAGGGCGTATGAGCGCACAATCCGACACCCGGAAGGCACGACCGGGAAGCTGGCAGCCTGCCACCACATCCGATCCGATGCTGCGCAAGCACGGTTCTCTCGGAAGGCCGATTTCGCGCGTCGATGGGCCGCTGAAGGTCCAGGGCAAAGCGCGTTTCGCTGCCGAATATCCCTATGAGAACATTTGCTACGCCGCACTCGTCTTCAGTCGGATCGCCAGAGGCCGGATAACGAGGATCGAAACCACGGCCGCCGAAAGGGCACCGGGCGTCGTCCTGGTAATGACCTATCGGAATGCGCCGCGCATGAAGGCGCCGTCTTTGATGATGTCTTCGCCGTCGGCGGCGGGAGCAAGCGATCTTCCCGTCATGCAGAACGATGAAATTCACTGGAACGGTCAGGCCGTTGCTCTGGTGCTCGGCGAGACACAGGAGCAGGCCGACCATGCGGCATCGCTGATCGAAGTAGACTATGCATCGCTGCCAGCCGTCACCTCTTTCGAGGAGGCCAAGAAGAAGCCACGTCAGCTCGAAACATTGCTTGGCCAGCCGCCGATCCTGGAGATCGGCGACGCGGAAAATGCCCTCAAGGCATCCCCGGTGCAGGTGGACAATGTGTATCGAACGCCGCGCTATAACCACAATGCAATCGAACTTCACGCCGCGACCGTTGCCTGGAAAGGGGATGAACTGCGCGTGCATGACGCCACGCAGATGATCGATCTCACGGCTGGGCAGCTTGCGGATATCTTTGGCATCGATAAGGAAAAAGTGCGCGTCAGTTCGCCCTATGTGGGCGGCGGCTTCGGCGGCAAATGCCTTTGGGATCACCAGATCCTGGCATGCGCCGCGGCCAAGCTCGCGCAACGGCCTGTGCGCATCATGCTGTCGCGCGAAGGTGTCTTCCGCCTTGTCGGCGGCCGCACGGTGACGGAACAGCGCGTCGCGTTCGGTGCCGACAATGACGGTACATTGAACTCGCTCATTCATACCGGCATTGTCGCCATGACGCTGCACAATTCATGCCCGGAGCAGTTCACCTTTCCTGCGCGACATCTTTACGCCGCCAAGACGTTTCGTCTAGCGCAGGAGGTAGCCGACATGGACATGCTGGCAAACACCTTCATGCGGGCGCCAGGCGAGGCTGTCGGCACGTTTGCGCTGGAAAGCGCGCTTGATGAGCTCGCTGACAAGCTCGGGATCGATCCGATCGAGCTACGCAAGCGTATCGAGCCGGAGAAGGACCCGACCAGCGGCAAGGCCTTTTCATCCCGTCACATCATCGAGGCTTATGAGGCGGGGGCGAAGCAGTTCGGCTGGCATCGCCGCAACCCGATGCCGCGTCAAAGCCGGGAGGGCGAATGGCTGATCGGCATGGGCTGCGCGACGGCAACCTATCCCTATCACCGCTTTCCCGGCACGGCGGCCAGCATCAGGCTCACGGCCGATGGCCGCATTACGGTCTCCACCGCGGTTCATGACATGGGCATGGGAACAGCAACGGCTCAGACGCAGCATATCGCGGCGCGTCTTGGTGTTCTGGCCGATCGCATCACCTTCGAATATGGCGACAGCGCGCTGCCTCGCGGCGTGATTGCCGGAGGCTCGACGCAGACGGCGTCGATCGGCGGTGCGGTTATCGCCGCAACGGAGGTCTTCGTCGAAGAGCTGATCAAACTCGCAGGCAATGCCTCGCCCTTGGCTGGCCTCTCGCTCGCCGATGTCGAACCGCGCGACAACGGCATCGGTCACCGCAACGATCCCGGCCGTTTCGAAACCTATGAATCCATCCTGCGCCGCTCCGGTCGCAGCGAACTCGTCTGCCAGGCCGACGCGCCGCCGCCGGCGGAAATGGAAGCTTTTTCCATGCATTCTTACGGCGCCCAGTTCTGCGAAGTGCGGGTTAGCGAGATCACCGGCGAAATCCGCGTCACCCGTTTTCTCGGTTCCTTCGACGCGGGCCGCATTCTGAATGCCAAAACCGCAACCAGCCAATTCAAGGGCGGGATCGTCATGGGCATTGGCCTTGCATTGACTGAGGAGACGAATTTCGACGAACGAACCGGCCGGATCGTCAATGCCTCGCTTGCCGAATACCATGTGCCGGTGCAGATGGATGTGCCGCGGATCGATATCATCTATACAGACAAGGCCGATCCTCAGGCGCCAATGGGTGCGCGGGGCATAGGCGAGATCGGCATTACCGGTGTCGGCGCAGCTGTCGCCAATGCCGTGTTCAACGCGACCGGCAAGCGCATCCGAGATTTGCCTATTACCCTCGATAAGATGATCTAGGACAGGAAATGCAACGGCCCCATAGGCGCGGCAAGGAAACGGCGAGCAGCGACACTTCCTTCAGGAGCCTGCCGGCGGCCTCGGCTTGCTTCGCGTCGTTCTTCAAAGCGGTACGAAGCGCAATATTCGTATAGACGCATATTTAATGCTTCCCCGCCTGGCCGGAGGCGGCAATCTCGTTCATTTCCTCAATGGTCTACGGCTTTTTGACGTTGCCTGCGTGCCGGCCGATAAACTTGTCAATGATCCCGGCTGGCCGGGCGGCCTGTACGCGAAGCTTACCTCCCGGGAGCTTGTCGAACTCGATCCGTTGTGCAGTCTTCTTCGAAATTCTCGAATCTCATGAAAATGCCAGCTTCGTAAGCGGCCACGATAAAAGCGTCTTTCGCAATGTCGGGATTGGATTTACCCTCCATAGCGGACCGGCAAATTATTAACGCATCCTGGTAAGCCTGAGCTTCTTCGGCTGGCCAATATGCCAGCAGAAAGTCTAAAGCTTCCGAACTACTCTTGATCGTCTGAAACTCTCCGAACGGATGTAGTCGGAAGCTAACCGGCCCATGCCATATTCCACGCGTCAACATAATAGACCTCTCGCGATGAAACGGCATCAATGAGATCTTTGTTCCTGAAGAGATTTCGTAAAGCATCTTGCCGGCATTCAATTAGGCGAGGCAGCAGCAATGCATAGAAGCTCCTGTTCGCCGTCAAGAATAGCAAATCAGCCCAGAAATGAGCCGCGAAAATATCAGGTTCTTTCTGTTTAAGTATTAAACTGGAACCATTTTTTCGAGGTTACGAGGTTCTAACTTACCCGCTCATGAAGGAAATGCCGTGAACAGACGTCACCTGACAACCATAACCCTCGCCACCATACTTCTGACCGCTGCGTCCGTCGATGCTGCCGATTTCTCCGTCACGCCGCTGAAAGACGGTGATACCTTCACCGGTTGCCTCGCTCAGAACACGGCGACAGGCGTCGGCTTTCTCGCCGTTGGCGACAAGGTCGTCCTGTTTGCCAATTCTTCGAAGTTCACTTTCGCCAAGGGCGACCAGGTGACCGGCTCGTGGTCGGTCGATGGCGGCACGGCCACGAATTTCTCATCGACGGCTGACACGGCAGCAACGGCAACGATCGACGTCCCGAATACCACCGAGGCCGTTATGGCGCTGACCAGCGGCAAGTCGCTGAGCCTGACCGCCAACAGCACCACCGCCAATTTCAGCCTCACGGGCGGCGAGAAGGCTTTTATGGACCTGTCCGAATGTATGACCACCCAGGCGGCGCCGACCGCTAACTAAGCCGCACCCATTTGCGAATGATATGGCGGGTACCACGTTTCCCGCCAAATTAATTACTGAGCAACTGTCTGTAGTTTGAAACGATTATAATCGAGTGACATCATGAAAAGACTTCTTTTTACATTCGAGGGCCGCATCACCCGCAAGAAGATGTGGCTCGCGGTACTTATTCACATTATCGCCGCTGCCGTTGTTGGCCTTCTTTTCACGCTCCTTTGGTCCGTGATTCCCGGCTCCATCACCGAGGATGGCACGTACCACGTTGAAGGGGCCACAGCCATTCCCTATATCGTGCTTGGCCTTGCCTATATCGTCTTCAGCGTTTGGTCGGGTCTCGCCGTCGCCGTCAAGCGGCTACATGACCGTAACAAGTCTGGGTGGTTCTTCTTAATCCAGTTCGTCCCCCTGATTGGTAGTATCTGGTATCTGGTGGAGGTCCTGCTTCTAAAGGGCACCACGGGCTCGAACCGTTTCGGCGAGGACGCGACCGCCGCCTGATACGCCCAGAGCACAATTAGAACATTCGAACGATGTGAAACTCACGCCAGAAGCGGTGCCAGGATATGCCTGACACCGCTTTTGCTTTCAGTTGCAGTCCGCGGGGTGTAGGTCCTGGGTTATTCCTTCAAGAGCTTCGAAAACCACTCGGCGTTAGTCACAGGGGCGGAGCCAGCACCCGGTGCTTGTGTTGCCCATACGGTCGATATAGGCGAATTGGCTGCGGCAAGGACGGTCATACTTCCGCCGATGGCGCCGAACGTCTTCGATCGGACGCAGTTATGCCCGCAACCAGGGGGCATGTCCTGCGCGCAGCCGAGACGAGAAGTTTGCTTGCGAGAGCGTCATGCTTTTCCATTAAATTGCGGCCGCGATGCCATTAGAGCATTTCCAGGAAAAGTGCGTAGCGGTTTTCCGTCCGGAATGCGTTGGGAAACAGGAGGATAGAGCGTTTTCGCGATTCGAAGAAAAGCGGAAATGCTCTAGCGCTTGCCGAATGCGCGCAGAAAGGTCTTCGTTGCCTCTGCTGCCATGCGGTGGACCTCTTCCTCTTGAGTTGGACGGCCGATCTGTTGGTTGATCCGCAGATCTGTTGCGAGCAGCGCCATGTACTGACGCGCAGCCAGTGCCGGATCCTCTATGTCCAGATGGCCAGCCAGCGCGAGCTGCGCCAGTCGTGCCGCGATGGCGGGATATTTCTTGCCCGGTCCGTATTCCTTCCAGGTCTCAAACAGTTCGGGAAATCTACTGCCTTCGGTCTCGAGGAGCTTGCGTAGCCAGCGGCCGTTCGGATCGCAGACCGCCTTGCGCAGGAGAAGCGCTGAAAATTCGGTCAGTTCCTTTTCGAGATCGATAGGCGCAACGGGAAATCTGTCCAACACCCGAAAGAAGTCGGCGCTCGACTTCTCGGTGATCTCCGCAACCACAACCTTGAACAGATTATCCTTGTCGCCGAGTTGATTGTACACCGTCTGACGCGACACGCCGGCCCTTGCTGCGATGGCATCGATGCTCGCCGCCGCGAACCCGTCCTCGGCAAAAACGTCTGCGGCCGCGTTCAGAATTGCCTGACGTTTGCTGGTGGCGGGCGGACTCTCTGTCTCGGAAGAAACCGCTGCGGGCGAAGTTTTCATGACACCACCATATAGGACTTGACCAATTGGACAATGCTGTCCAAAATATTTTACAGGAATGACGAGCTGTGCGTTGGAACCGTCTCCGTCTTTCCGCTGTCCCATCTATAATCGCCCACTCAATCCCCGTCACATGCTTTTTGTATGAGACTTTGCTTCGTCCGGGGAATGGTGTGCGGGAAAGGTTTTTCCGTGCAGAGCAAGGATTCCGTTTCATCCCCCGGGGCCGGCGGCTCCCACCATGCCATCGTCCTTGGCATTCTTTCAGCCGCGGGTCTCTTTGCCCTCGACATGTATCTACCCGCGTTGCCGACGATCAGTCTGGATCTTCACGCTGACAGCCATGCAGTTCAGACAAGCCTGATCTCCTTCTTTGTCGCCATGGCTGTGTCGCAGATTATCTATGGTCCACTCTCGGACATGTTTGGCCGCAAGCGGCCCCTGTATGTCGGTCTGGTGCTCTACATCCTCGGCGCGATCGGCTGCGCGCTCTCTACCGACATTGGCTGGCTAGTCGCCTTCCGTTTCATTCAGGGCACCGGCGCCTGTGCCGGCGTCGTGATTGCCCGCGCCATCGTGCGCGACCTGCATACGGGGGCCGCCGCCGCGCAACTGATGTCGCGGCTTATGCTGGTCTTCAGCATTTCACCCATCCTGGCGCCGCTCGCGGGCAGCATCGTGACAGTGTTCGGAAACTGGCGACTGATCTTTTGGGTCATGGTCTTCGCCGGTGTCGTCGGCTTCGCCGCGGGCCGCTTTTTCCTTGAGGAGACCCGGTCGGTTGCGGCGCGCAGTGAAAGCAGCCTCGGCGGCGCATTGAAGGCCTATGGAACACTCCTCAAAGACCCGTACTATCTCGGTTTGGTGCTGATGGCCTCTTTCGGCATGTCGAGCTACATGATCTATGTCGCCAACTCCTCCTTCGTACTCATCGGCCATTACGGGCTCTCTCCGACCTTTTACAGCGTGGTGTTTTCGGTGAATGCCATCGGCTTCATCGGCATGTCGCAGATGAACGGCTGGCTTGCCCGCCGGATCGGTTTGCGCAAGGTCATTCGCGGTTCGGTTTCGGGTTATGCGCTGACGATGTTGGCGCTGGCTGTGCTGATGGCCGGTGGCGTCGACCGCCTCGACATCATGGCGGCCTTCCTGTTTGCGGGCTACGCTTTCCTTGGAATGATCGTGCCGAATGCGGCAGTACTGGCGCTTGAACACCATGGCCGCATCGCTGGCACCGCCTCGGCGATGATGGGAACGGTCCAGTTCATGACATCGGCGCTGGTGGTTGGTATCGGCGGTATGTTTATGGACGGTACGGCGAGACCGATGGTCGTCATCATCGCTATCTGTTCGGCCATCGTATTCCTCCTTTCGATCGCCGCGCTGAAGAGCAGGCAGGTGGTGGCGGCTGAATAGATCTTGCTGCCGCAGATAGCAGTGGCCTGTGCGGCCGCTCGCACCGAAGCCTCTTCGGCGCGAGCGGAGTGCCCTTCGGGGTGGCTCCAAAATTTTCGGATAGCGGAGCTTCGCGCCTACATCTCTTTTTCCCACCAGCCGCGGGTGTTCACCTCAGTGGCGTCAGCGAGGGCTTCCAATTCTGCAATGTCGCCGCCCGTGAGGGTGATGCCGGTGGCTCGGACGAGACCATCGACGTGGTGGGGTTTGGTGACGCCGACGATCGGCCTTGTGCCTTTGGCAATGGCCCACGCCATCGCGACATCGGGAGCTGCCGCCCCGCGGCTCTGGCCGATCGAGGCGAGCTTGTCCGTCAGCGCCTTTAGCCGAGGTAGCATGCCGTTGTAAGCCTCCGCCCGGCTGCTTCCTTCAGGCAGCGGGTTCTCCGGACTGTACTTGCCGGTCAGGGCGCCCTGTTCAAGCACCATGTACGCGAAGAATGGGATACCTTGGTTGCGGGCGTAGTCCAGAATGCCAGCTTGCTCGGAGCTGCGGTAGAGCAGACTGTAGTGGTTCTGGATGGCCTCGACCCGGAAGCCTGCTTCCCCGAGGATCTGGTTGGCAAGCTTGATTTCGCTCAGGTTGTGATTCGAGACGCCGACATGTTTGACCTTTCCACTTTTCAGCAACGCAATCAGATGTGGGGTCCAGCGCGCCACGTCGGCTGGATTGTGAATCCAATAGAGGTCGACATAGTCGGTGCCGAGGCGTGTCAGGCTCTGCTCCAGCATGTCCGCTACCGGATTATCGCCGGTCCCCGCCGCCTGTGGGGTGAACTTCGTGGAGAGCTGGTAGTTACCCCGGGCATAGCGCTGCAGTACTTCCCCGAGGACGGTTTCTGAACGGCCCATGCCATACACCATGGCGGTATCCCACAGGGTGAGGCCGGCCGCATGCGCCTTTTCCGCGACCTCTTCCAGGTCAGCCTGAGTGATCCTGCTGCCGAAGTAGCCGTTGCCACTCGCGCCGCTATCGCCCCAGGCCCAAGTCCCCAGTGCGACCGTGGGGATCTTTAAATTATCGATTGTCATATTGGCTCCCTACTTGTTCTGCTGTCAGGTTCGCTGTGACCCGGACCGCAGACATTATGAGAGGCCGCGACGCCGCGCCGTTAGCCCGATGGGCCGGAATTGCTGCCCAATCCTCCAGAAGCCGCGCGGATCCGCCTTGCTGCCCCTCCGCTTGCGTGCAATGGTCCGGTTTATGGAAACACTGACCGAAATCTCTGCGGTAATTGCCCGGCACGTGTCGAAGGACGGTTTCCAGGCTACTCCCATCGAACGGATGACGCTTGCTCGATCCTCCACAGTGACGATGCCGATGCCGAATATATACCGGCCGCAACTATGCCTTGTCGCACAGGGGCAAAAGGACGTGACGCTGGGCGACCGCGTGTTCAGATATGCGCCGGGCCGTTATGGGATCGTCACTTACGACCTGCCGGTGACGGGACAGGTGGTCGAGGCGACGCCCGACAAGCCTTATCTGTGCCTGTTCCTCGATTTCGATCCAGGCATGCTGGGACAGTTGGCATTGCACGTGCCGCCGCCGGCGGGAGCGCCTTCTCGGCCCATCGGCAAGACGGTATCTGACGCCAGCGCCAGTCTGCTCGATGCGGTGCTGCGCCTGCTGCAGCTGCTCGACGATCCCGCAGCGTTGCCCGTACTCGGACCGCTTGTCGAACAGGAAATTCTCTATCGTCTGCTCGCCGGCCCGGATGGTGCCAGGATGCGCCAGATCACCTCCAGCCAGGGGCGGGTGGCCCAGGTCGGCCGCGCCATCGCGTGGATCGGGCAGAACTTCCGGGAACGGTTCAACATCGAGCGGCTTGCCGCGGAAGTTGGCATGAGTCCGTCGAGCCTGCACGAGCATTTTCGTGCCGTGACGGCGATGACGCCGCTGCAATTCCAGAAGCAGCTAAGGCTCCAGGACGCGCGCAGCCTGATGCTGGTCCAGGACATCGATGCTACGACTGCCGCCTTCCGTGTGGGTTACGAGAGCCCGTCGCAGTTCACTCGCGAATATCGCCGTCACTTTGGAGAACCGCCCGCGCGCGATATAGCCCGCTTACGGGCTTCTGGCTTGGCAGTTGTAGCTTGAGTTCAGCTTGTTTTGCTCAGGAAGCGTGTCAGCTCTTTGCGTCAGGGGCTACGATGAATGCCCGCATGCATCGAATACTGACGGTTGCCCTGTGGCCGGCATGGCGGCTCACTTCTTTCAATCAATTTGCCTTGGCAAAACGCTCGATGCAAAAGTCCTCCAACGGGATATCCGTTTTTCCTGTCGCCATTATTTCGGCCATGACGTCGCCAACACCCGGTCCGAGCTGGAAGCCGTGGCCCGAAAAGCCGAATGCATGGAAGAGCCCCGCCGTCGTCGACGACGGCCCCATCACCGGCAGACCATCGTCGACGTAGCCCTCGCAACCCGACCATGTGCGTATCACTGCAACGTTTTTCAGCGCCGGTAAAATCGGCAGCAGCGAACGTAGCTGACCGGGTAGGCGAGCCGGGTCTGCCTTGGCATATCCGGTATCGAGTGAAACGTCGGTGCGCTCGGCGCCGCCACCGAAGACGATGTTGCCCCGTTCCACCTGCCGCAGGTAGCCGCCGCCGTGATCATGCGCCCAGACGCCGACCACCGGCAGAATGCGATGGGGGAGAGGTTCGGTCACGCCCATTTGCGGACCTCTGGCAGCAATCGGAACCGTCTCTCCAAACAGGGCCGCGACACGGGCACCCCAGGCACCCGTCGCGTTCAGCAACATCGAGGCTTCATGCGAGCCTTTCGACGTTTCGACCTGAAATCCGTAGTCACGTTTTCTGATCGCTCCGATGACGACATTTTCGACGATGTCGGCCCCCAGTTTTCGGGCGGCGTTCGCGAAGGCTGGCGCAATAAGACGCGGGTTGCCGCTTCCATCGTTCGGGGAAAAGGATGCGGCAATCGCGTCGGGGCCGAGACCGGGAAAACGCGACCGTACTTCCTTCGTGGTCAGCTCTTCCAGCTCCAGTCCCCAGGGCCGAGCGTCCTTGATGAAGGATCGCATCGCCTCAAGTCCTTCCTGGCTGAAGACCAGCCGCAGATGGCCGGTTGCGCGGAATTCCACGTCACGTCCGAGCATGGCCTCGGCCTGTCCCCACAGGGCAAGCGAGCGGTGAGCAAGCGGCAATTGCGGAATATATCGGCCGCTTCGCCTGATATTGCCGAATGATGCCACCGTGGCACCGCTGCCGACCCGATTGCGTTCGATAAGCGTCACGCGGACGCCGCGCCGGGCGAGGAAAAAGGCGGAAGCGGCTCCCATGAGCCCGCCGCCCAGCACGATAGCGTCCATCGAGGATCTCCAGAGGCTGAAAATAATCTCCACCTTGTCCGAGCCGGCTTGGCGCTGTCAAAGTCGGGATCAGCCTGTGCCCATAAGTCCGGCCTATGGGTTTTGCCGAACGCCAGAGCATAAGCCCGGCTTATGATCTTTGGCGTTTTCGCTCTTGGACCTTACCGGCCCGTCCATGCCAGTTTCGGGACAGGCAAAGGAAAGGAACGGATATGGCAGACGCAACAGGGCATGTTCGAGCGGCCTCGCAGCAGGATTGGAAGATCGGTGTCGATATCGGCGGCACGTTCATCGATTTCTGCGCGCTGGAAAGCCGCTCCGGTCGCGTCGCTTCTCTGAAGGTGCTGACGACGCCCGATAATCCGGGTGCGGAGTTGATGACCGGGCTTTCCCTGCTTGCCGAGCGCGAGGGGTTGCAGCCGGAGGCCATTAGTCGCTTCGTTCACGGCACCACGGTCGGCATCAATACCGTCATCCAGCGGCGCGGCGTGTCGCTCGCCCTCATGACGAATGCCGGTTTCGAGGATGTCATCGAACTCGCCCGGCTGAAAATGCCTGACGTCTATTCTCTTTTCTGCTCGCGGCCGGAACAGCTCATCGCACGCGACATGATCTTCGGCATTTCCGCGCGCTTGCGGGCGGATGGCAGCGAAGCGCAGGCGCCGGACATGAAAGCGGTTGCTGCGGCCGTGGCGGCCGCAAGGGCCAAGGGAGCGGCCGGCATCATCATATCCTTTCTGCATTCCTGGCGGGACGATGCCCAGGAAACCGCCGTCAAGAACGAAATCGAAAAACTCGCACCCGATCTCTTCGTCTTCACATCCTCGGAAGTGTGGCCGGTCATTCGCGAATATGAGCGGACGACGACCGCGATCCTCAACGGTTATGTCCATCCGCGGGTTTCGGGTTACCTGACGGCTCTCGAAGACAAGCTCGCATCGCACGGAGTGAAGGCGCCGGCCCTGCTGACGAAATCGAATGGCGGCGTGATGAATGCGGCGGAAGGAAAGCGTTCCTGCGTCCAGATGCTGCTTTCCGGCACGGCCTCAGGCGTGATCGGCGCCGCCTGGCTGGCGCGTCTCGCCGGTGAGAAACATGTCCTCACCCTCGACATCGGCGGCACCTCGGCGGACTTCGCATTGATCATCGATGGCGAGCCGCAATTCGGCACGGGCGAACTGATCGGCGAGTTTCCGCTTCACATTCCTTCGGTTTCCGTCAGCTCCATCGGCATCGGCGGAGGCTCCATTGCCAGCATCGACGCCCATGGCGTCTTGCGGGTGGGGCCGGAATCGGCCGGTTCGACACCGGGTCCCGCCTGTTACGGCCGGGGCGGCACGCAAGCGACCGTGACCGATGCCATGGCCGTCTGCGGCTGGCTCGGACATAGCGAAATGGCCTACGGTCAGTTGCGGATCGATGTCGGGCTGGCGCGCGCAGCCGTCGCAAAGCTTACCGATCGTATCGGGCGCTCGGTTGAAGAGGTGTCACAGGCCATTCTCGATATCGCGATCTCGGAGATGTTCGTCGAGGTGGAAAAGCTGGCATCGCGGGCCGGGGTCGACCTGCGGGAGTTTACCCTCATGCCGTTCGGCGGTGGCGGCCCCATGCTAGGCGCCTTTTTGGCTCGCGAATTCCGTATGGCGAAGGTCATCGGGCCGCCGCGTCCGGGCGTGGTATCGGCCCTCGGCGGTCTGGTCGCGGATCTGCGCGGCGACTTCATTAAGACGGTTTTCACGCACCTGTCGCCGGAGGCGGTGCCGTTGCTGCGGGCTTGTTCCGAGGCGCTTGCCAACGAGGGACGGAGCTGGCTCGTCAAGCAGGGGCACGAAGGGTCTGCCGAATTGCGGATTTTCGCCGACATGCGCTATGTCGGCCAAAGCTTTGAAATCGAGGTTCCGCTGCAGGCGGCTTGGGTGGCGGAAGGCAATCTCGCCGCAATGGGAGAGGCTTTCCACGCCATGCACGCCCGCCTCTATGATTTTGCCGACCCGGAGGGCGGGATCGAGATCGTCAATCTCCGTCTGTCCGCTATCGGTGCCGGACCGACGCTGAAAACAACTGCCGGCCTGGAAGAGCGTGCCGGCGTGGCCGAACCGGAACGAGAAATACCGGTCTATACGGGCACGGCGTTCGAATGGATCGGACTATATCGGCGGGACCAGCTGCATCCGGGCGGGCGTTTCAGCGGCCCCGCCGTCGTAGCCCAGGACGATACGACTTTCGCCATTCCGGCGGGTACGCAGGTAACGATCGATCGCCACCTCAACCTTCATCTCACCTTTTCGGAGTAGTGGCCCATGTTCGACCGTTCGAACCTTCAAGTGTTTGCCAACCATACCAGGGCTGCCGCCGAAAACATGGCCTATAC
>NZ_JAUQTZ010000156.1:0-14377 GCF_059803845.1 Rhizobium sp. UFLA01-1127
TCCCGGCGGGCGACTGGTGACGATCACCGGCGCCAGCTTCGCGCCCGACAGTCCGGCTTGGAGCGACGCCTTCGTCCGGTTGCAGGAACGCGGGCGCGTCGTCTTCTCCGCCGCCATCGACGGCTCCGTCTATGCCAAACATGGCACGACTATCGACACGCGGCTAACCGTCATCGACAAGCGGCCCGCCGACGATCCGGCCGTATTCCCGGTGGCGCCGGGCGTCGCATCGGACGCCGCCACGCTGCTCGGCTGGCTCGACGATCATCTGCCGGAACGGCTCGCCGTCGATCCGTCCGTCATGGTCCCAGCTATAGCGCCATCTGCTCCTCGCAGCGTTCGCGGCTACATCAACCGTGCCGCCAGGGTCGCCCCGACGATCGCGCCGATGGCCGCGCCCGAGGGCATTCCGCTCGCTTATGAGACCCTCGACTGGCTGATCGGCGAAGGCGAGCGCCTGTCCGACGGCATCTATGAAGAATACGTATTGCAGGCGATCCGTATCTCAGGTTGTCAGGCCCATCCGACCAGGCTCGTCCAGTCGGCGGCGATGGCAAGCGTGGCGCCCCCCAAGCCGAGCTATCGGCCGTGCCTCCCCGCCAATATCCATGATCTGCTGTCGGACGCCCAGCTCGAGACCGTCATCTATGCCGGCGAGGCGCACGCCGACCGACTCGCCGGATCGTGGACGGTGGACACGACCTTCGATGTTGTCACCGCGGCGCGCGAGGACGCGGCGAACGCCGTGTGCTTCCGGCGTGGCTTCATGATCGGCGACGGCACCGGCGTCGGCAAGGGCCGCCAGTCCGCCGCGATCATTCTCGACAACTGGATGCAGGGCCGCCGCAAGGCCGTGTGGATCAGCAAGTCCGACAAGCTGATCGAGGATGCCCAGCGCGATTGGTCAGCGCTTGGCATGGAGCGCCTGCTGGTCACACCGCTCTCGCGCTTCCCGCAGGGGCGGCCGGTCACGCTGCCGGAAGGCATCCTATTTACGACCTATGCCACGCTACGCTCCGATGACCGTGGCGAGAGGGTTTCGCGCGTCCGGCAGATCGTCGAATGGTTGGGCTCCGACTTCGATGGAGCCATCATTTTCGACGAGGCGCACGCGATGCAGAACGCCGGTGGCGGCAAGGGAGACCGTGGCGACGTCGCCGCATCGCAGCAGGGCCGCGCGGGCCTGCGCCTCCAGCACGCCCTGCCGAATGCCCGCGTTGTCTATGTCTCAGCCACCGGCGCCACAACGGTCCACAACCTCGCCTATGCTCAGCGCCTCGGCCTCTGGGGTGGCGAAGATTTTCCGTTTTCGACCCGCTCGGAATTCGTTGAAGCCATCGAGGCCGGCGGCGTCGCCGCCATGGAAGTGCTGGCCCGCGACCTACGGGCGCTCGGCCTCTACACGGCCCGCTCGCTCTCCTTCGACGGCGTGGAATATGAGCTGGTCGAACACGCGCTTAGCCCTGAGCAGACCCGCATCTACGACGCCTATGCCGGGGCCTTCGCCATCATCCATAACAATCTGGATGCGGCGATGGAGGCGGCCAACATCACCGGCGCGTCAGGCACACTGAACCGGCAGGCCAGGTCCGCCGCCCGCTCGGCTTTCGAGAGCACCAAGCAGCGCTTTTTCGGCCATCTGCTCACCAGCATGAAGACGCCGACCCTGATCCGGTCGATCACCAGCGATCTGGAAGCCGGGCATGCCGCCGTGATCCAGATCGTCTCGACCGGCGAAGCACTGATGGAACGCAGGCTGGCCGACCTGTCACCTGCGGAATGGAACGACGTTCGCGTGGACATCACGCCGCGCGAATACGTCCTGGACTACCTCGCCCATTCCTTCCCGGTGCAGCTCTACGAGCCTTTCACCGACAGCGAGGGCAATCTCTCGTCACGGCCCGTCACCCGTGACGGCCAGCCCGTCGAAAGCCGCGAGGCGGTCGCCCGCCGCGATGAGCTGATCGCGCAGCTCGCCTGCCTTCCGCCTGTGCCCGGCGCGCTCGACCAGATCGTCCAGCACTTCGGCACAGACCTGGTGGCAGAAGTGACGGGCCGTTCTCGGCGCATTGTCTGCAAGGGCGACCGCCTCGTTGTCGAGAACCGGGCCGCTGCCGCCAATCTCGCCGAAACTCAAGGTTTCATGGACGACGCCAAGCGCATCCTAATCTTCTCGGACGCGGGCGGCACCGGCCGCAGTTATCACGCCGAGCTTTCAGCGCGAAACACGCGGTTGCGCGTCCACTACCTGCTCGAACCCGGCTGGAAAGCTGACGCCGCCATTCAGGGCCTCGGTCGCACGCACCGGACCAACCAGGCGCAGCCGCCGCTGTTCCGGCCGATCGCCACGGACGTCAAAGCGGAGAAGCGCTTCCTTTCCACCATCGCCCGCCGCCTCGACACCCTGGGCGCCATCACCCGCGGCCAGCGCCAGACCGGCGGCCAGGGTTTGTTCCGTCCCGAGGACAATCTGGAAAGCGCCTATGCCCGCGACGCGCTGCGCCAGTTCTATCTGCTGCTGGCGCGCGGCAAGGTCGAAGGTTGCTCGCTCGAGCGCTTCGAGGCCGCCACCGGCCTGAAGCTGATGGACTCGAACGGCATCAAGGACGAGCTGCCGCCGATCACCACCTTCCTCAACCGGCTCCTGGCGCTGACCATCGAGCTTCAGGGCGTGCTGTTCACCGCCTTCGAGCAGCTTCTTACAGCCAAGATCGAGGGCGCCATTGCCGCCGGCATCTACGATGTTGGGCTGGAGACGCTGACCGCGGAGCGCTTCACCGTCACCGGCCGCCAGACCATCTATACGCATCCGGGCACGGGCGCCGAAACTAGGCTGCTGACTATCACGCAGCGGACCCGCAACCGTCCGGTCACGCTGGATGACGCGCTCGCCCGTTTCGGTGAACCGGGCGCCAGGCTGCTGGTCAACGAGCGGTCGGGCCGCGCCGCCGTCCAGGTTGCAGAAACCTCCATTATGCTCGATGACGGCGAAATCGAACGCCGCGTCCGGCTGATCCGGCCGATGGAATCGCACGCCGTCCCTGTGAAGCTGATGGGCGAAACCCATTGGACCGAGGCGGATCGCGGCGCCTTTGCTTCGGCCTGGACCGCCGAGGTCGCGGACGTGCCGGAATTCTCCGACAGCACGATCCACATCGTCGCCGGCCTGTTGCTGCCGATCTGGAAGCGGCTGCCCAACGACTCCACCAGGGTCTACCGGCTTCAAACCGATGAGGGCGAACGGATCGTCGGCCGCAAGGTCTCGCCCGCGTGGGCAGCCAATGCGACCACCGCTGGCGCCGTCACGTTCAGGCCGGCCGACGCCTTCATCGCGTTGATGGATGGCCGCACCATCCTCGACCTCGCCGAAGGGCTTCAGCTTCGCCGTGTCCGCGTCATGGGTGCCGACCGCATCGAGCTATCGGGCTTCACCGACACGATGCGCGAGCGGCTCACCGCCTATGGCCTGTTCCACGAGATCATCTCCTGGAAGCTGCGCATGTTCGTGCCGACGGATGGCAACGGCGCGGGCGTGCTCGAGCGGGTGCTGGGCCGCTATCCGGTTCAGCGCATTGGCGAACGTGAGGCAGCGTGATGACCCGTCACGACGCCTCCGATCTGGCGACCCGTCTCGGCCGGGAGGCCGAGGCGGTATGCCGCCATTATCTCGATGCCGGCCGTCGCCAGGGAAATTACTGGCAGGTTGGCGACGCGCGCAACACACCCGGCCGCTCGATGTTCGTGCGGCTGAAAGAGACCGCGAAGGGACCGGCGGGCAAATGGACCGACGCACAGAGCGGCGAGCATGGCGATCTTCTCGACGTCATCCGGGAGAGCTGCGGCATCACCGACTTCACCGATGTCGTCGAAGAAGCCCGCAGGTTTCTCAGCCTGCCACGCCCAGAACCGGCACCTGCAACGAAGAACCGGTCGAGCACACCAGCGCCATCGGGCTCAGCCGAGGCGGCAAGGCGTTTGTTCGCCATGTCGCAGCCGATCTGCGGCACACTCGCAAAAACGTATCTGCGCACACGCGGCATTACGGCTTTGAGCGGAACCGGAAATCTCCGTTTCCATCCGCGCTGCTATTACCGGCCCGACGATTATGGCCCGACGGAAGTTTGGCCGGCGATGGTCGCCGCCGTTACCGATCTGAATGGTGCGATCACCGGCGCGCATCGGACATGGCTTGCTGCCGATGGCTCCGACAAGGCCCCACTCGAAACGCAGCGCAAGGCGATGGGCGACCTTCTCGGTCACGCTGTCCGATTCGGGATCGCCGGCGAAGTAATGGCGGCGGGCGAAGGCATCGAAAGCGTCTTGTCTGCACGTCAGGCGATGCCGAACATGGCAATGGCGGCGGGACTGTCCGCTGCGCATCTGGCCGCCATCCTGTTCCCCGAGACGCTGCGCCGATTGTACATCGTCCGCGACAACGACCCGGCAGGCGACGGCGCGCGGGACAGCCTCGTTAGACGGGCGAACGCGGTCGGGATCGAGGCCATCGTACTCTCGCCGATGCTGGAAGACTTCAACGAGGATCTCCGGCGTCTTGGCCTCGACGCGGTCCGTGCCGGTCTCAGGGGGCAACTCGCCCCGCAGGACGTCGCCCGCTTCATGGCTCAGGCAGCATAGTCGCCAGCAAAGGGCGTCGAGGTCGTCGTCATCATCCCCGCACGGATGGCGTTCAGCTCACGGATAAGGACCGCGCCTCGGCCTTCGAGAGGGCGATCGGCCCACAAACGGACTGGGCCGGCAATGGCGGCGGCCGACTATTTTCCGGCGCGTCCCTTCGGGCCGCTTTCCATCGCGAGACAAAATAGCCGGCCTTAGCCATCGAGCCCTGCGCTCCGCTCCGGGTGCAGGCCCAGCCCGCCTGCGGGCTTCGGCGCCATGAAGGCCGCGACGGTCGCGGTCCAACCGACGGAGCATCCCATGAACGGGTATGACGACTTTGAACCCGAGCACAGCGCATCGCCGACCGACCATATCGTGCAGGAGCTTCAGCTATACGGCTATCGCCCTTCCGACGACGAACCCGATCCCCGGCCCGTACCGGAAGACCGCATCATAGAAGGCGCCGTCGCAGACATCTTCGACGCCCTGATCTCCACCGTGGCTGAAACGAGCCTCGATCCCGATCTCGACGATCTCATCTGGTCCACCGTCAATATGTTCCACCGCGCCGTCGAACGGGCCGACCGCAAACTGGACGACAACGAGCAGGCACAGAAGCGACTTCAGCGCGAACAGGATGGCTCCGAGGTCAAATCCGTCCAGCTCGAACGCCTGATCGACCTTGGGCAATCGCTGATCGAGCGACGTGACAGCCTGGAGGTCTTCCGCGACAGCGCCGCTGACCACTATCTGCGCGCCACCGGCTCACCCTGGTCCCAGCGCACGGGATCGCGCGTCAACCACCGCCACCTCACCGCCGCGATGATCGACAGCCGCGATTTTCTCGCCGCCAAACGCCGAAGCGAAACCGAAGTGCTTGTGCCTGCCGGCCCGAAGATCGCCTTCTCCGGCGGCGACACCACTGACCACAAGCTGATCTGGGCCAAACTCGATCAGGTTCACGCCAAGCACCCTGACATGGTGCTGATGCACGGCGGTTCCCCCAAGGGCGCCGAGAAGATCGCCGCGCGCTGGGCCGAAACCCGCAAGGTGCCCCAGGTCGCCTTCAAGCCCGACTGGACCAAGCACGCCAAAGCGGCCCCGTTCAAGCGCAATGACGCCATGCTGGCGATCATGCCGATCGGCGTATTCATCTTCCCCGGCACGGGCATTCAGGACAATCTCGCCGACAAAGCCCGCAAGCTCGGCATCCCGGTCTATCGTTTCGGCACGGGCGGCGCGTGAGCGCCGTCCGCATTTCGATCAGGCGGATGGGGTGCGATGCAAATCGGCATGAGCATCGTTGAGCGACACACCTCCCGTCGCAGAGCATCACCCCCGCTTCAAATGCGCTGATCCTTGGTCCGGCCAAAGGCCTGACGCCATCAACCCGTAAAGGGTCGGACTACGCAAAGCGTGCCGCCGCTTCGGTTTCACCTGCGCGGTGATTGCGGCCCTTGGCCTGACACTTCGGGCGCCTGTCAGCGGGGGATGGTCCTCCGCCTCGAACAGGAGCCGGACCGATGTCCCTCAACGACGCACACGCCTTCGCCTTCAGCCTCGCTACCACCCTGATGGCCGCCATCGTCATCTTTCGCGCCGGTGACGGAACGCACTCGGTCGTGCCCGCCATCGAATTCGACGGCGACGCCGAGGTTATCGCCGAAATCGATCCATTCAGCCCCTGACCGGGGCGACACCAGGAGGGCAGCGAAAACCTTACCGGTTTCCGCTGCCCTCCCGACTCATCTTCCGCTATACTGTCGGACGCGCCGTGGTGGTGGTGGAGGCGCAACCGTCAGACCCTGTTTCACGGAGACCGCCACCATGATTTTTCTCGGCATCGTTCTGTCCATCGCAGCCATCGGCTTTTTCTGCTGGTTGCTCTTCACGCTCGCCGTATTCGCGCTGCCCTTTTTCGCCGGCGTCTGCGCTGGAACGTGGGCCTTTCATACGGGCGCCGGCTGGTTCGGCGCGATCGTCGTCGGCATCGTCGCCGCAGGCCTGACGCTCGGCGCCGGTCAAGTTCTGATGATGATTGTCCGTCCCCTATGGGCGCGGCTCCTGGTCGCGCTCGTCTTTGTCGCGCCCGCGGTCATCGCCGGCTACCACGCCACCCATGGCATCGTGAAACACACTATGCCATCCGAGGCTTGGCAGCTCGCCTTCTCGATCGTTGGCGCTATTGCGGCCGGCATCGCAGCGTTCGCCCGGGTCGCGGGAATGGCGGCCACCGGCCCATCCGGCCAGAACCTCGCACGGGCCTGAGAACCCTCACACAAATCCGTTGAAGACCAGACCACAGCAATCCTGCCAGACTCGTCCGTGGATGGCCGGAATGTCGGCGTTGAAGTTTGGATCATGTGTGCGCCCATGATGCGGGGAGCCCGGTGGAAAGTTCGACCGAACCGCCACCTTTCTGCGGCGGCGGAGACCCCTGAGCCGGGCGTTCTCGGACAAACGCGGCCGGATGATAGCGCATCTTTGACGGCCCGGACGGGAACGATGAGTTTGGTGAAACACCGAGCGTGTCCCCTTGCCGGTCGCGAGAGGTCGCCATGATCTCCGCTTTCTCATCGTCCAGGGACCGCTCCAAAACGGCCTCTTCAATGGGCTGATCTGGCCGAAGACCGGCTTCGCCTCGACCGCCTATGCCGCAACAGCGCTTCGCGATTTTCTTCCCCTGCCGGCTGAAGCCGTCATTCCTCGCGAAACAAGAAAACCGCTCCTGCGCTGTCCTCCGCTTTGCTGCGGCAGCAAGCTGTGCGGCGTCGATCGTCCCCGGCCTCTCGATCGCCATCGAGGCCGCAATGGTGCGGGCTCGGACCAAAATGCGGAGATTTTCACATGGCAACCATCGGCACCTTCAAGAAGACCGGCTCGAACGAGTTCACCGGCGACATCGTCACCCTCAGCGTCCAGGCCAAGGGCGTGCGCATCATCCCCGACCTGCGCGCCACCGGCGAGAACGCCCCCAGCCACCGGGTCGTAGTCGGCCGCGCCGAGATCGGCGCCGCCTGGTCGAAGCGTTCGGGCGAAGGCCGCGACTATCTGGGCCTCAAACTGGATGATCCGAGCTTCAACGCTCCCATCTATGCCAACCTCTTCGACGACGAGGACGGCGAGGGCTACTCGCTGATCTGGTCCCGCCCCAACGGGCGTCGGGGGGACTGAAGCCCGCGCAAGGCCCCGGCCAGACGGCCGGGGCCTTTTCCCCTTGGGCGACCGAATCAGTTCCAGCAGTTGCGACCGCCGAACCTTATTTCAGAGTGCTGGCGGCACTGGTTTTGGGTAGCATTCCGAACAAGAGCGACTAATATAGTCGTAGTTCTGGCGTGCTCGCTCGTGCCAGTGGGAGGTGATCATGCATGATCACCGCTCGACAGTCGCGGGCCGCACGCGCGTTGCTGGGGTGGACACAGGAGACGCTCGCTGACAAGGCCCAGGTATCTCTGACCGCGCTCAAGCGCCTCGAATCCGAAAGCGGCCTCGAGGTGTACGAGACAACGCGCGATCAGGTCCGCCGGGCGTTTGAATCAGCCGGCATTGTCCTTCTGTCCACGGAAAAGGGCGAAGGTGTTCTGCGTCTCCATGAACCGAATAGCCGGCTGGCCAGACCTTAGCCAGAGACGCACTGTCCCCCTCACCCTGCAAATTTCCAGGCCAGCCCGTCATGGACCAATGACGGCCGAGCATTTGGTTAACAAAATTCCCGAACGGGGATATGGTGATCGGTGATGGGGCATTCTACACCGCAATTCTTGGATGAGCCGCCGCAAGGCCAGAAGCTCACGTCTTATGACCGTGAGCATACGGTGCTGTATTTGCGGCTCCTGGATGCGGATCGGGACGGAGCAGATTGGCGCGAAGCCGTGCAGATCTTGTTCGGGCTCAATCCTGATCTTGACCCTGAAAAATGCCGCCAGATCCATCACACCCATTTGGCGCGCGCCAAATGGATGACCGAGCACGGCTACCGGGAACTGCTGCGCGAGGACAAATCCCAGTAACGGGCGATGCCAAAACAGCATCACCCGTTGCCGACATTTGGTCTTCCAGCGATCAACCGATCCGGGAATCCTTATCCTCCCGCAATTGATTGATACTCGGGAGGATCACAAATGATGCCAGATGCGTCTCAGTGGCGCTCCGCAGCTCGTTACGATCATGTCGAGAAGCTGACCGCGTCGGGCCTCGCATGGGAATGGCTTCGCCGCAACGAGGCGTACAATCAAGATTTCGAGGCATTGTCCGAGCAGAAAACGGACACAACCGTGCTGACGGAAAAGATCCGCCAGCGCTGGAGGTTGCGATTTCCCAGTAAATCCGTTTCACGATCACACGTCGTCGTCGGTTTTCTGGATGTCTCAAGACGACACGAGCGTTGTCGTCCTGACGTCCGCGCCTGCTGTCCTCGTCCATGCCAGTGACCACCCTCCGCTTTCCCGGGACGGGAGCGAGGAGATCGATGAACAAGGCGCCCACGCCATGGTTTCGCTTGGCAATGGCGAGCGGATTCAACTGCTCACGACCGGCTCGGGTCCGGTAGCGGCGGTTGTGCCGCTTGATGTCGAAGGGTTTGATCGGCTTGAAGCCGTTCATCGCCTTCTTGCAGCCATCCACGGGCGCGTCGTTCCGCCAGACACGCGTCTGACGCTCCAGCAGCGGGCGCGAGCGCAGCGCATGCTGCAAGCTTTCGACGGCTCCCGCGACGGCGCTACGCAACAGGACATCGCGCAAGTCATTTTCCGAATTGGTCACGTCAACCGCGACGAATGGCAAGCTTCCTCGGCCCGCCATGCCGTCATGTCCCTGTTGCGGGATGCCCGCGCCCTGATTGCGGGCGGTTATCGCAAACTCCTTCGTCATCGTCGGCAACCCTAGCCCGGCCGATCGACCTGGTTGGTGTGGGTTTTTAGGTCCCCCCAACTTCGCACTGCAACTCGCAGGTCTCCCTTCGCCATCGTGGCCTTCGTCCGCCGCCGATCTTCGACGGCCCCCACGAACGCCCCGGAGACCCGATACATGCGACCCGATCTCGCCGTTCTGCCGCCGCGCTTCCTGCGCACCAAGGAAGCCGCCGAATTCCTGAGCCTTTCCGCCCGAACGCTCGAGAAGCATCGGACCTATGGGACCGGGCCTGCCTATCGCAAGCTTGGCGGCCGCGTCGTCTATTCCGTCGACGACCTCGAATCCTGGGCCGCGCGCGGCGCCGTCACCTCGACCTCCGATCCGCGTGGGCAGGTGCTGCCAGCCAAGCGCCAGGCGCTTCCGGCCGGTCCGCGGCCTGGCCGCTACGCACGCTGATCGCGGGCGGATTTTCGAATGGCGGCGCGGCATCACCTCCAGTCAGAGCGCGGACAGCTCGATCTGTTCCGGGCGCTCCCCGGTGATTTCGCGCCACGAGACGCGCAGGATCTCATGGCCTATCCATTCTTCTCCCTCTCCAAATCCCATCGCGTCGCGCCGATCGATTTCGTCGCCGGCAGTGTGACCATCCGTGTCGAGGCCGTGCCCGATCATGGCATGGCGACCATATGGGATGCCGATATCCTGATCTGGGCGGCGAGCCAGATCGTCGAGGCGCGCGACGCCGGCTTGCGCACATCGCGCCTCATGGTCGCCACGCCCTACGAAATCCTGAAGTTCATCGGTCGCGGCACGAGTTTGCGCGACTATCAACGCCTGAAGGCCGCGCTCGACCGGCTCCAGTCGACGACCGTCTGCACCTCGATCCGCCAGCCCACCGAGGGTCGGCGTCATCGCTTCTCGTGGATCAACGAGTGGAAGGAGCGCACCGACCGCAACGGCAAGCCTGACGGCATCGAGATGATCTTGCCCGATTGGTTCTACCAGGCGGTCCTCGACAACGCGCTAGTGCTGACCATCGACCGCGCCTATTTTGACCTGACTGGCGGGCTCGATCGATGGCTTTACCGGCTCGTGCGCAAGCACGGCGGCCGTCAGCGCAATGGCTGGCGTTTCGACTTCCGCCACTTGTACCAGAAATCCGGCGCGCTCTCGCCGTTCAAGCGGTTCGCCTTCGAGCTGCGGGACATCATCCGCCGTCAGCCTCTGCCCGGCTATGCGCTGTTCCTCGAAGTCGAAATCGGCGGGCGAATGCTGCTCGCGTTCGAGCCAGCTCGGGCCTGTGGACAAGCTGTGGATTGCTTCGTGCCATCGGGAACCGTCAAGCGCGTGCCATCAGGAACCGGCCCATCGTGCCATCGGGAACCGAAACAGAGGTTAACCCACGGCGTCAAAACCGAAATTCGCGCTCCTAACTTAGAATCTAACTCAGAATCTAACTTTGAAGAACGCGCGCGCGATGTGGAAAGCCTCGTCCAGGAGGCTGCCGACGCCCTGAGCGTGGCCACGAAAAGGCGCCGCAACACCCGGGCCTTTGGCAAGGCGAGCGCATCGAAGCAGGATGCGTCCACCACGCCGCAGCTCCCACTCGAAGATCGTTCGGGAGGCGCGCGATGATCGTAGCCTTTCTCAACCAGAAGGGCGGCGTCGGCAAGACGACGCTCGCGTTGAACCTCGCAGGGGAATGGGCTCGGCAGGGCAAGCGCGTCACTCTGGTCGACGCCGACCCACAAGGCTCGGCGCTGGACTGGTCGCAGCAACGCGGCCGCGAGGGTCTGCCTCGCCTGTTCGGCGTCGTCGGTCTGGCGCGTGACACTCTGCACCGCGAAGCGCCGGAACTCGCCCGAGATGGCGACCACGTCGTTATCGACGGCCCCCCGCGCGTTGCCAGCCTGATGCGCTCGGCGCTGCTCGCATCCGACCTGGTGCTGATCCCCGTGCAACCTTCACCGCTCGATGGTTGGGCCTCGGCGGAAATGCTGGCGCTCCTCTCCGAGGCGCGCATCTATCGGCCGGAGCTGGCCGCGCGCTTCGTGCTCAACCGTTGCGGCGCGCGCACCGTTCTCGCCCGCGAGACGGCCGAGACGCTGGCCGACCACGATCCCCCAGTGCTCGCCGCGACCGTCGGCCAGCGCATCGTTTTCGCCGTTGCCGCGCAGTCGGGCCGCCTCGCGTCCGAACTCGACGACGACACACCCGCCGCGCGCGAGATCGCCGCACTGGCGGATGAGATCGACCGGCTCCGCATCGGGAGGGCATCCCGTTGAGTGAGCGCCCGACCCGCAAGAGTTTCGCCGCCCGGCCTGCCAATCCCGAACATTGGATCAAGGCGGACGACACTTTGCCGCGTGATCGCGAGGTCGGCGGGTTCACCGCACGGCTGACCATCGATGTGACGCCGAGCTTACGCGGCCGGATCAAGATCGCCGCGTTCCAACGCGGCATCACCGTCGCCGACATGCTGCGCGATCTGCTCGCGCGCGAATTTCCCCAAACCGAAGGAGATCACCCATGACCAGCGCCGCGGTTCCGCACGCGCGTGGCGGTCCTGCACCGCGCGCGCTTCCGGCCGACAGCCTTACCCATGTCGAGCTGACGCATATCGAGAAGCGGATCGAGAACTGGATCAGGTTCGGCCGCGAGGTCCACGAACAGATTCTGGACCGCCGGCGGCGTATCTTCTCCTATCGACCAGGTAGCGTCTTCGCCTTTGTCCGGTGGGCGTCGAACGATTTTGGCACCGTCATTTCTCGCATCGATATCGTGCGCGCCGTCGAGCCAGGCGAGCCTTTCCAAACGCTGCCCTTCGTGCGTCCGGGCGGTGACATCCTCCTCAAGATCGAAAGTTGGCCCAAGGTCGAGCAAGTGCTTCGCCATATCGATGCGGTGGAGGCCGCCGGCATCGATGCACCAGACGTGGCCCCCGACCATTGGCGTCACGTCGCCAATCGCATGAGCACCGGCCATGAGCCGCGCGCCTATACGATGGACCGCCATCAGGCCTGGCTCAAGCGGCGGGAGTGCGAACGATGACCCGCTTCGGCTACGTCATGGTGACGTATTTCTCGGTGATGGGCGTCGCCATCGCCTCGTTCATTCCAATGCCGCTGCGCCTCGTCTGGAATGCCTCGGCCAGCGTGCCAATCGGGCTTTACGAGCTGAATCGGCCAAGCAAGCTGAAGATCGGCGATTTGGTCGCCGTCATGCCGGATAAGCCGCTGTCCGACTTCATGGTCGAGCGCCGCTATATCAGCCGTGGCGTGCCGATGATGAAGCATGTGGCTGCGTTGCCTGGACAACAGGTCTGCCGCACCGGCCGTGACATCATGATCGACGGGGCGTTTGCGGGCTCGGCGCTCGATCACGATCGCATGGGCCGCGAGCTTCCCGTTTGGCAGGGCTGCCGCCGCATTGAGGACGGCGATCTCTTCCTCATGAATTCGTCCGTCCCGGACAGCCTGGATGGCCGCTACTTCGGCCCGCTACCAGCCCGCATCGTCGTTGGTCGAGCGACGCCGCTCTACATCGACGAAGCCGGCGACGGCCACTTCGTCTGGCGTGCCCAGAGCACGGCAACATCACACTAACGGTCTCACGCCGGCGAGCACGGTGTTCGCCGAATTCCCTCCCAACAGCAATATTCAGGAGATTCACATGCCGCAAATCGGCGCCTTTACGCGCGAGGAATCAGGCTTTGTCGGCCGTATCCACACCTTCACGATTTTTCGCGAAATCACTGTCGTTCCCGCCGAGCCATCCGATGCCGAGAATGCGCCGGACTTCCGTATCCATCACGGTAATGACGAAGGTCCGGAGATCGGCGCGGGCTGGAAGCGCACTGGCGAACGTGCTGGCGAATACGTCGCGCTGCTGATCGACGATCCGGCTCTGCCACAGCCAATCCGCGCCAATCTGTTCCGCGATGATGACGCCGGCAGCGCCTGGTCACTGCATTGGACCCGTCCCTCGAAGCGTGACGGAAAGGACTGACACAGTGCGCTGCTCTGCCCTCATTCTCCTTTCCGGCCTTTCATTCGTCGGCGTGTTGCCGGCGCCGAGCTTTGCCGAACCCGTCGCAGTGGCGCTCCCTTCGCCACGCGATCCGTATCGCGAGCACATCGCCGAGGCGGCGCAGCGCTTCGAGCTTCCCGCCGCCTGGGTTCGCGCCGTGCTGAACGCCGAAAGCAACGGTGACCCACGCGCGACTTCGCCGAAGGGCGCAATGGGACTGATGCAGATCATGCCGGAAACCTGGGGTGAACTGCGCGTCCGTTACCGTCTGGGGAGCGATCCCTATGATCCGCACGACAACATCATCGCCGGCACAGCCTATATCCGGTTGCTTTACGACCGCTACGGCTCTCCCGGCTGGATCGCCGCCTATAACGCGGGTCCCGGCGGTTACGAGGCATCGCTCAAGGGCCGCCCTCTTCCGGCGGAGACCCGCGCCTATGTCGCGACCGTCGCACCCAATCTCGACGTTGCCAGCGATTCCGGCGTTACCGTGGTCGCGACGGTCGACCCACTGGCTTGGACCCGTTCGCCGCTGTTCATCGGGCAGGCCGAACGTCAATCCGACCGCAAGCCGGTCGTCGATCCCGTGCAGGCCGAGCGTCCGTCGAAGGATGCGCCAGCCGCGCCGATCGTGCGCGACGTTTCCGCCATCGCGCCGCAGTCGGGCGGCCTCTTCGTCGCCCGCGCCACTGGGGGGACCGTGCGATGAGCGGCGAGGTTCCCGATCACACGAGAGCGAGTTCTGGCGTGTCATGGAGGGCGCTAAGGCGGGAGACGGGCAACCCAACCGAAGGAGGGCAGGATAAAAGGGCGCACATTGCGCTTCGGTCGGGCGGTTGTTTTTACTGGATATTTTTAGGATTTCCGCACCTTGCGC